>NZ_JAKEUW010000068.1:0-24073 GCF_022398115.1 Vibrio sp. Isolate22
AATGCTTTTCGTTTTGTCTGAGCAGTAGCCGCATGGAATGCTTTTCGTTTTGTCTGAGCAGTAGCCGCATGGTTAGTTGGCAAAAATGAATCAGTACCATGAATGGCAAAGACTTGAGCCCAATACCGTATCTGTCTTGAAGAAATTGAATATTGTTTTGCTAAGTAGAGAGATGACGTGCCATCTAAGTATTGCTTAGCAATGATACATTTTAGCTCTCGGCTATATTTGGACATAAAAAGACCCCCAATAATTGGTGTCCAACTATTGGGGGTCAGTTCAAAATCAGCGGCTTTTTTGTATCTGAAGAAAACCTAGCTTAGCAGGTCAACTATCCGCTGCTAGTGCTGCTTTCAAAAGCTGCATGTGAATCGGTACCAAATCTTGGTGCTGGGTACGATAACCTCCCCCAACAACGCACGCCATCGGGATAGACTCTGATTTTGCTAAGTTAATCATGAAGCAATCTCGTTCAAAGATCCCTTGCGTCGATACATTCAAGTAACCCAACTCGTCATCTTGGTGGATATCGACACCTGCATCATAAATGATCAAATCAGGTTGGTGATGGGCAATCGCCAGCTTAGTCACTTGCTCAAAACAACGCAGAAACTCTCCATCTTCCGTTTCGCGACTTAATGGCACATCCAGATCCGATAATGGCTTTCTTGCAGGGAAGTTTTTATCGCAGTGGAAAGACAGAGTAATAATCTCATCGCTCTCTTGGCAGAGTGTCGCCGTACCATCGCCATGGTGTACGTCACTGTCTACGATCAGCACCTTATCAACCTGTTCAAAGGTAAGTGCATGCTTCGCTGCCAACACCAGATCATTCAACAAACAAAATCCGCTGCCAAAATCATGGTGCGCGTGGTGATAGCCTCCACTCAAGTGAATGGCTAACCCACTCTCAATGGCCATATCCGCAGCTAGGCAAGTGCCGCCGCTTGAATAGAGCGTCCTTTCAATCAACTGTTCGCTCCACGGAAAACCAATGCGTCTCATCTTCGCCGCTGGCAAACTCCCAGAAACAAGCAAATCGACATAGTCACCGTCGTGAACCTGTTTGACTTGTTCTACCGACACCGGCTTTGGTTCAAACACTTCAAACATATTCTTCCAGAGTGGATCGCTATCCATTAGCGCCTCAACCGCACTATGTAACAACTGGTATTTGTTGATTGGGTAACGATGGCCTTCTGGTAAAGGCAGCTGCGAATAAATTGGGTGGTAAATTAAAGGAATCATAATCGAGTTAATTGCTTATCTTTCTCAAAATCATAACAGCATCAGACTTGGCGACAACCCAAATTGATGATAACAATTATCATTATCTTTAAATATATTCGGAGAAAGTAATGAAAAACCTAATACTTACCCTTGGGGTGATCTGTGGCTCAGCGACAGCAGTAATGATTTTTGTCGGAATGCTAATGGCCAGTTGGTGGGCCGTTGATTTTCTGGTGTTAAGCCATCAAACTTAACTAATTGAACTGAAAAGGAATCACCATGAGCGTTATTTTTATTACTGGAGCAAACCGAGGCATTGGTTTAAGCCTTGCTCAGCAATACCTTAAGGACAATCACACCGTTTACGCTACCTATCGTGATACTTCATCGGCACATGAGTTACTGTCACTCGCAGAACACCACAGCAACTTGACCTGCATTCAACTGGACATCACTGAGTATCAAGCCACCAGCAAGCTACCTGCTCAAATACAGCGCATTGATATTCTGATTAACAATGCTGGCTATTACGGTCCTAAAGGTTACGGACTGGGTAACACCAACGTAGAAGAGTGGCGACGCGTTTTTGAGGTCAACACTATTGCACCATTGAAGCTAGTTGAAACACTTCTTCCTATTCTAGAAGCCAGTGACGTGAAAAAGATCGCTTGTTTGTCTTCTCGAGTGGGCAGCATGGCAGAAAATACATCTGGCGGAGGCTACATCTACCGCTCTTCTAAAGCAGCTCTCAACTCGGTTGTTAAAAGTTTAAGCAACGATCTAACCAGCAACGGCTTCACGGTATTGGCACTGCACCCAGGTTGGGTACAGACAGAAATGGGTGGCCCTAATGCCCTTATTGACACAAACACTTCAGCGTCTGGTCTTATTAAAGTCATCGCATCTGCCAGCACTGAAGTAAGTGGTCACTTCTTCAATTTCGATGGTAGTGAAATAGACTGGTAGGTACCCATGAATCTTCGCCTTCTTACAAACTTCGCACAACGCTCACCACTGCTTTTAATCACCGTAGTGCTCGGAGGATGTTTTGGGGAAGGCCCTGGAGACTTGTTCGATGACTATCAAACCAAGGTAGCCAGAGTGCAAGATGCCGAAGAGCTCAAACAAGACTGGGAGTTTAAGGGGTTACCAAGAAAGCGAGAGCTATTGCTAAACGTCCCCTCTGTTTCTATTGGGCTAATCGACAGCTATCAACTTCGCCAATGTGGACTTTTCAACCTGATTGCTGAGCGTAACTCAGTGCTCGGAAAAGTCGCGGACGAATTCCGCAATTACGATTATCAAGTTGCTCTACTCGAGGGCGTAGGCAAGTGCTTATCCAGTGATGAGCTAGACCCAGAAATCATCGAGCTCTTGAGAGGGATCGAGCAACAGAAGCTCGCACAATTTCCACTCCACCAATGGAACCTGATTTATGCTAGTGATGCTATGCAGTCACAGATGCGCGGTAGTCAGTGGCTGCGTCAGGATATTGGTCAACAAGTAAGACAGACGAGCGACGCCTTGGAGCATCTTAACCATTCGTTAAATACACCACTTGTTTCGGGTAAGACCACAGAGGTGCAAGAGGTGTTAGAGAAGAGCTCTACCCTTGGGGATCTGTATTATTCGCTTGCTCGCGCGTCGGTTGAGCTTGACACCATCACCGAGCAACTTACTACTTTTGATGCCAATATTATCTGCGGAAAACAGCGAGACACCACTAAGTTCCGTTACCTCAACAACGTGTTCGAACAACAATATATTGGCAAGGTACAGCCGTACATGGCGCAACTCGATGGATACTATCAACAGCTCGCTCCGCAGCTGGCAATGTTTGATGCTCAGCCAGAACTCCACAGCTACTACTTCCCCATCCAAGATACGCACCAAGCCTTTCGCGCATCAACTCGTCGCCATGTTGAGTATTGGCAACAGTTGTTTAAGCGCTGTGGACGTAAGGTTGGACGTTAATCCCTCTACCGATAAGAACTAGCTTTTAGTGCCTTTCTTGGCATAAGACTTCTTCGTACCGCCACCTTTGCGACGTTTAAAAGCTGGTCTCTCAACTTTAGGGAGATGACGAAGCGATTCCGGCACTTCCCCTGTTTTCACTCTCCCCATTAGGCCATCAATCTTGCTTTCCAACGCTTGCATGAAAGGTTGATACGCTTGGTTACGCTCGGCCATGCCCTGTAGCTGGTGTTCCCAGTGTGCTGTCATGTCCGGAAAGGTCGAATCCTCAGGTAGGGCATGAATCAAACCTCTACCTGCAGGGCTACTATGAATGCTCTTACCTTGACGTGTTAGCAGTTGCCTTTTGAATAGCGTATCCAGAATGCCCGCACGAGTCGCCTCTGTTCCAAGACCATCAGTCTCTTTCAAAATAGCTTTCAGGTCCTTGTTCGCAACAAAACGCGCGATACCTGTCATCGCTTGAAGCAATGTCGCTTCCGTGAAATGCTTTGGTGGTTCGGTTTTCTTATCGCCAATGACACCTTCACGGCAGGTCAACACGGTTCCTTTATCTAGCGGTGGAACTGTATCAGTACCATCACCTTTATCTTCGGTGTCAGTTTTACCCATCAACACTTTCCAACCTGGGTTGATAAGCTGACGCCCTTTCGCGATGAACACACCACCAGCGATATCAAAAACCAACTTAGCATCAGCAAACACAGCCGGTGGGTAGAACTGCATCAGGTATTGACGAGCGATTTGTTGATAGATTTTCATCTCATTCGCAGACAAACCATTCACCGATGATTTCTTCGGGGTTGGGATGATTGTGTGGTGAGCATCAACCTTACTGTCGTTCCATGCTTTTGATTTCAGTGAAAGATCTGCGCCTTGCGCACCACTTTGTAGCTCTTTCGCATTATTGGCGATGGCGTCTACAATTGATTCTCGCTGCGAGTAGTGCTCTTTTGGAAGATAGCGGCTATCAGAACGTGGGTAAGTAATGAGTTTGTGTTTCTCATATAAAGACTGACAAGTGTCTAACACCTGCTGAGCACTCATACCAAAACGCTTAGAGGCATCAATCTGTAAGGCAGACAGAGAGTAAGGAAGTGGCGCAGCTTGTTTACTTTGCTTCTGCTCTGACTCTGTGACGGTTGCAGGTTGGTTCGCGATTCTCTGAGCGACGTTTTCAACCAACTTTCGGTTGAGTACACGGCCTTCTTCGTCTTGCCACGGCTTACAGGCTTCACTTGGTTTCCAGCGAGCACGAATATCAAAACTCTGTCCGTTATTTTGGTAAGGAATCAAGGCATGCAAAGTGAAGTAATCTTTTGGAATGAAGTTTTCGATCTCTTCATCACGTCTCACCACTAAACCAAGCACTGGTGTCTGCACACGTCCTACCGACAATACGCCTTGATAACCGGCTTTTTGACCAAGCAAGGTATAAGCGCGAGTCATATTCATACCATACAGCCAATCGGCTCTTGAGCGTGCCAATGCTGAAACAGAAAGAGGGATAAAATCGCGATTGCTACGCATTTGAGAAAGTGCGCGCTTCACCGCAGGTAAGTTCAAATCACTAATCAGCAACCTTTCCATCGACTCTTTCTTGGCTTTAGAGACTTTGCAGTAATCGATCACTTCATCAACCAGAAGCTGCCCTTCTCTATCTGGGTCTCCGGCGTGGACAATTTGAGTGGCGTCCTTCAATAGCTTTCGGATCACCGTGAGCTGTTTGCTCGAAGTCTTGCGTGGTCTAAGCTGCCATTGCTCTGGCACGATAGGAAGATCGGCCAAGTTCCATTTCTTGTAACGCTCGTCATAAGCGTCTGGCTCAACCTGTTCCAATAAGTGTCCAATACACCAAGTCACTACATCACCGTTACCACATTTGATGAACCCTTGGTCTTTCTTCTGTGGGTTAGGCAGTGCAGCGGCGATCGCGCGGCCGAGGCTTGGTTTTTCAGCAATAATAAGGCGAGACATGTTTTTCCAGATGCTACAAACAATTAGGGCCACATTATCTAATGTGACCTTAATAAATCAAGAAAAACTGGTTGTTTATACAGTTAGCATTCCACTATTCAGCTTCGGGGCTATTTACAAGAACTCTACAAACTTAGAGAAGTCACGCTCTGGTACTTTCATTGGTGTACAGCCCGGCGTACCTAGATATAGGAAGCCAACAATTTCGTCGTCGCCTTCTAGGCCAAATGCTTGATGCACTTCTGGGTGGAACATCCATTTACCTGAGCGCCAAAAACCTTGGAAACCTTGAGCGACTGCGGCCATTTGCATTGCTTGCGCCGCGCAGCCTGCAGAAAGATGTTGTTCAATCGCTGGTACTTTCTCATGCTCGGTGACTTTCGCAATCACGGTGATCACCATAGGAGCTCGGAACGGTGCCTTTTTGACTTTCTCGATCACCGCTTCTTCGCTTTCTTCCGCTTCAGCAGCACGAACCAAGATGTCAGATAGCTTCTGTAGCCCTGAACCTTGCGCGATAACAAAGCGCCATGGTGTAAGTGCACCGTGGTCAGGAGCACGTAAACCAGCTTTGATGATGTTTTCTAACGCGACACCTTCAGGTGCTGGATCAGAGAGTTTTGCGATAGAGCGTCGGTTGAGCAGTAGATCCAAAGCATCCATTTGAAGTCCTTACTATTTCTTTATTATTTGTATACTTGAACTTTAGCACAGAATACAAACGATAATAAATCTCAACGACTGCACATTTGACCTAAATTAGAAACAATAAAGGCTCCTAAATCTATGACTTAGGAGCCTTGTTCAAACATCTGTCTAGGCAGATCAGATAAGCATATCTGCCAATAAGATTACGGTTTGATTGCTAATTCTATAACTTAATCGCTAACTCAACACCTTGACGGATTGCGCGCACAGCATCTAGCTCACCGGCATAATCAGCACCACCAATCACGTGCAGTTTGCCACCGAACTCTTGCCACATATCTTCAAACGGTCTCACCGATACTTGACCTGCACACACGATAACCGAATCGGCATCGAGTACCTGCTCTTTTTTACCAACGCTGATGTGCAGACCTTGGTCATCAATTTTGTTGTAGCTCACGCCACCCAGCAGGTTCACACCACGTTTTTCTAGTGTGCGTTTGTGAATCCAGCCTGTCGTTTTACCCGGGCCTTTACCAACACGACCCGCTTTACGCTGCATCACCCAAACCGTTTTATCACTGAATGAATCCGGGTAAGGGTAAAGTCCGCCTGGGTGTTCCATATTCTTATCAATGCCCCACTCATGCAGCCAATCGTCTAAACTGTGTGACGTCGGCTCGGTGAGCATGGTTGCCACATCGACCCCGATACCACCAGCACCAACAATCGCGACCTTTTCGCCTACTGGTGTCTTTTCGCGGATTAAGGTTTGGTAATCGACCACGTTCTCGTGCTCAATGCCTTCAATATTCAGTTTTCTTGGCTCTACACCCGCCGCCATCACCACTTCATCGTACTTGAGCAGCATCTCAAACGTGGCTTCAGTATCCAGCTTCAGATTCACACCTGATGCATCGATTTGGTTAGCAAAATAACGAATCGTTTCTCTAAATTCTTCTTTGCCTGGGATTTGCATTGCCAGTCTAAACTGACCACCGATACGATCATTCTTCTCTAGCAAATCTACCTTGTGGCCGCGCTGCGCCAATGTTGTCGCACAAGCCAAGCCTGCTGGGCCAGCACCCACTACCGCAATCGTCTTGGTAGCTGGCGCAGGTTGAACAACAATTTCAGTCTCATAACAAGCTCGCGGGTTAACCAAACAGCTCGCACGTTTACCTTTAAACACGTTATCTAAACAAGCTTGGTTACAACCGATACAGGTATTGATGAACTGAGCTTGGTCTTGAGCGGCTTTATTAACAAAGTCAGGGTCAGCCAAAAATGGACGCGCCATTGATACCATGTCGGCCTGTCCTGAACTGAGGATACGCTCGGCCTCTTCTGGTGTGTTGATTCGGTTACAAGTCACCACTGGGATCGACACGTATGGTTTCACTTTTTCCGTCACCCAAGAGAAAGCACCTCGTGGTACTTGTGTCGCGATAGTCGGAACACGAGCTTCATGCCAACCAATGCCAGTATTGATGATAGTCACGCCCGCTTCTTCTAGCTTTTGAGCCAGTAACACAACATCTTCAAAGGTGCTACCTTGCTCAACCAAATCCAGCATCGACAGTCGGAAGATAATGATGAAATCCTTGCCCACAGCTTCGCGAATCGATTTCACGATCTCTAGCGGGAAACGCATACGCTTCTCATAAGAACCGCCCCACTCGTCGTAACGCATGTTGGTACGCTTACAGATGAATTGGTTAATCAAGTAGCCTTCAGAACCCATGATCTCAATGCCGTCGTAGCCTGCCACTTGAGCAAGCTCGGCACTGTTGGCAAAGGCACTGATGGTCTTTTTAATTTGGCGAGGGCTCATTTCACTTGGCGCAAACTTGGCGATTGGTGCTTTTATACCCGAAGCACTTTGCGCGAATGGGTGCATCGCATATCGACCAGCGTGCAGTAGCTGCAACGCAATTTTCCCGCCGTGCTTATGTACCGCTTCGGTAACAACTTGGTGCGCTTTCGCGTGCTTAACTTTGCTGAATTCAGCACTAAACGGAGATAATCTGCCACGTAAGTTCGGAGAAAAGCCACCTGTAACAATTAGGCCAACGCCTCCTTTTGCTCGCTCTTCGTAAAACGCGGCGAGTTTATGCAGGCCTTCTTTATGCTCTTCTAAACCTGTGTGCATTGATCCCATCAATACACGGTTTCGTAACTGAGTAAATCCAAGATCGAGTGGTTCAAGTAAATGTGGGTACATGGCAGACATCACTTCTGTTATTTATCCTTGTGGTCTGACCACAGTATAGCTCAATCACCAAAAGTTCAAACAACCGTTTACATTTTTGTAACACCGATCATAGTGCTGAAGGTATTAATCGTTCAGAAATCCTAGGGGCTGTTAACCTTTCGAGATTGGTTTTGCAGCATCTTGTGGGAAATTTATATAAGGAAGAGGCTTTGATGTGTAGCTGGCCTACATGAAAAGCCGATAACGCAGTAGAAATGAACCACAAGAGCTGCCCGAAGGGTTCGTCTAAAATCATTTTATGCTTTGTTGAAGAATATTTGCTTAGAATGACTAGGCTACATACTCTTCGCCGCGCCTAAAACGATTTTATCTCGAACAAAACTTAACCTCGAAAGGTCAACAGCCCCTTATCTGACTACACTTAATGAGAATATAAATCGATTAACACTTGTTGGTATAGTTTGAGTTAGGGAATTATCGTAGGATACTAAGCAGTTCATATTATTGAGATTAATGGTACTGCTGCTTGTTAAAGCGACGTAATCTCACTGCGGAGACAGAATGAAAAAAATATTCAAATTTATAGGCATGATCTTCAAAGGGATTTGGAAGCTGATTACGTTTGTACGTGTTGCGCTTGTTAACTTAATCTTCTTACTTAGTATCGCCGTTATCTACTTTGTGTACTTCCACTCAGACACAACGCCGCCAACCGTGCCACAACAATCTGCTTTAGTGCTAAACCTGTCAGGTCCGATTGTTGAACAAAGCCGATATATTAATCCGATGGATTCAGTTACCGGTTCGCTACTGGGTAAAGACCTTCCAAAAGAAAATATTCTCTTTGATATCGTTGAAACCATTCGCTACGCCAAAGACGATGACAATGTAACCGGTATTGTTTTGGCGCTTAAAGAGCTGCCAGAAACCAACCTCACTAAACTGCGCTACATTGCTAAAGCCTTAAATGAGTTTAAAGCTTCAGGTAAACCAATTTATGCAGTAGGTGACTTCTACAACCAAAGCCAATACTACCTAGCAAGCTACGCAACTAAGGTATACATGTCACCTGATGGTGGCGTACTTCTTAAAGGTTACAGCGCCTACTCGCTTTACTACAAAACCTTGTTAGAGAAGCTCGATGTGAATACTCATGTGTTCCGCGTGGGTACTTACAAATCGGCTATTGAACCCTTCATTCGTGACGACATGTCTGACGCAGCAAAAGAGTCGGCCTCACGTTGGTTAGGTCAACTATGGAGCGCTTACGTTGATGATGTGAGCCATAACCGCCAAATTGATGCGAAGACACTCAACCCTAGCATGGACACTTTCTTGAAAGAGCTTGAGTCTGTCGATGGCGATATCGCAAAACTGGCGGAAAAGCTTGGTTTAGTAGATGAGCTAGCCACTCGCCAACAAGTTCGACTAGAGCTTGCAGATGTGTTCGGCAGTGATGGTCAAGACAGCTACAACGCACTTGGCTACTACGAGTACCGTGCAACCATGCTTCCAGACATGAACAGTGAATCACACGATGTAGCTGTGATTGTTGCTAGCGGCGCTATTATGGATGGCAAACAGCCACGAGGCACCGTGGGTGGCGATACAACCGCGGCTCTACTTCGCCAAGCTCGTAACGATGACAAAGTTAAAGCCGTTGTTCTTAGAGTGGATAGCCCTGGCGGTAGCGCATTTGCCTCAGAAGTTATTCGCAATGAAATAGAAGCGATTAAGCAAGCGGGTAAGCCTGTTGTTGTTTCAATGTCTAGCCTTGCTGCTTCTGGCGGTTACTGGATCTCTATGGGTGCAGACAAGATCCTTGCTCAACCAACGACGTTAACTGGCTCGATTGGTATCTTCAGTGTCATCACTACCTTCGAAAAAGGCTTGAATGATATTGGTGTTTACACCGATGGCGTTGGTACATCACCATTCTCTGGTCTTGGTGTCACAACCGGATTAACACAAGGTGCGAAAGATGCGTTCCAGATGGGTATCGAACATGGCTACCGCCGATTCATCGGTCTAGTTGGAGAAAACCGTGGAATGGATGTTGATGCGGTCGATAAGATTGCTCAAGGTCGCGTTTGGACAGGCCAAGACGCTATGCAAAATGGTCTGGTCGATGAAATTGGTGACTTCGATGACGCGATTGCAGCCGCCGCTTCACTTGCAGAACTCGAAAGCTACAACATCTACTGGGTAGAAGAGCCACTTTCAGCCACCGAGCAGTTTATTCAAGAATTTATGAACCAAGTTCAGATGTCGATTGGCCTTGATATTCAGTCGATGATACCAAGCAGTTTGCAGCCGGTTACGCAGCAGTTAGCTCAAGATAGCCAACTATTAAGCAACTTTAACGACCCACAAGGCCGTTACGCTTTTTGCTTAAACTGCCAAGTTCAATAATTTAAGCTCAACGCTTTATTATCAAGGGGCGCCTCTGTGTGAGGCGCCTCTTTTTATTACATGATAATTCGCTATAATCGCCCACCTGTTCCCTACATCACACTAAAGTAATAATCGCCATGGAAAGAAAACACATCTATATCGCGTACACCGGCGGCACAATCGGCATGCAAAAATCGCATGATCACGGCTATGTCCCTGTTGCTGGATTCATGGATAAACAGCTTGCTGGTATGCCTGAATTCCATCGCCCAGAGATGCCTGAGTACACTATCCACGAATACTCGCCATTGATGGATTCTTCAGACATGACGCCACTTGATTGGCAAACTATCGCTGATGACATCCGCGCGAACTACGACAAATACGATGGTTTCGTTATCCTGCACGGTACCGACACCATGGCGTACACCGCTTCTGCGTTGTCTTTCATGCTAGAGAACCTTGGCAAACCAGTGATTGTAACCGGCTCTCAGATCCCGCTTGCTGAGCTACGCTCTGACGGCCAAGCAAACCTACTGAATGCACTGCACATCGCGGCGAACTACCCAATCAATGAAGTGACACTGTTCTTCAACAACAAATTAATGCGTGGTAACCGCAGCACCAAATCACACGCTGATGGCTTCAATGCGTTTACCTCTCCAAACCTTAATCCGTTGTTGGAAGCTGGTATCAATATCCAGCTAAGCAACAACGTTGTGGTTAACGAGCAACCTAAAGGTGAGTTCAAGGTTCATAACATTACACCGCAACCAATCGGCGTAATCACTATGTACCCAGGAATCTCTCACGAAGTAATCCGTAACACGTTGCTGCAACCTGTTAACGCAATGATCTTGCTGACTTTTGGTGTTGGTAATGCGCCACAAAACCCAGAGCTACTTCAGCACCTAAAAGACGCGTCAGAGCGTGGGGTTATTGTGGTGAACCTAACTCAATGTTTAGCAGGTAAAGTGAACATGGGTGGATATGCGACGGGCTGTGCTTTAGCAGAAGCTGGAGTTGTGAGTGGTTATGATATGACTCCAGAAGCGGCACTAGCGAAACTTCATTATCTATTAAGCCAAAACCTAAGCTACGAAGAAGTGAAAATTCAGATGCAGGAAGTACTGCGTGGTGAGATGAGCTTGTAAGCTCGTTAAGGTTCATATTAAGCGGCTGCTCTTCTATGATGTGAGCAGCAGTTTAACGTGAGCTAAATCGTTTTATCATTTATAAATAAACGACTTAACGTAAAAGGGGTGGCACTGCGCCACCCCTTTGTTGTAATTTAAAGCCTAATGATTTGGGTTAACTCTCACAATGTCTTCTTGATCTGACTTAAACTGTTTTTTGAGTTCAGATTTAGACTTAAAGCTAATTTCGCCACCAGCGGCAATTGTCATGTGTTGAGCTTCAGAGTTATGTTTAGATTGGTATAACATAACCGCCTGCATACACGAATCGCGCTGCTCTTTAGAAAGCGCTGTTCCTTCTGGCCATTTACCCGTTTCAACTGCGTAGGTTAAACGTTCGTAGACCTCGGGTGTCATTGCGCTAAGAAGTTGTTCTGCATCCATGGTAAAGCCTTAGTTTTAACAATTTTCACCAGAAAATAACCCGTAACAGAATTGAGTCAAGAACCTGACCAATAATAAGTGCATTTGATCACAAGTGAAGGAATATGAAAATTATGAAATGGTTGGCAATTGGCCTATTACCTTTCACTCTGGTTGGGTGTCTTGAAGGAAACAAAAATACCGATCAGTTGTGTCAGAGTAATCCTGGGTTGCGATGCGAACAGCTGAACATGAACGACGGACAGTGCCGCGTGGCGCGTACCGACCTTATCTGGCATCGCTTTGAAGTTCAAAAACATCCAACCGAAATCAATAAGATCAAAGAGTTCGAATTAGTCACAGCCTATAAAAAGTGTCTTGAGCTAGCCGCGCAGATAGAAACTATCGATCAATCTAAGCTTCAAGAGCGTCGTTTTACTTCTTTAATGCACAGCATCGAAGAGTCTGAACGTATTGTCAGTGGACTGTCTCAATCAGACACGCCAGAAACACTCTACTTTTTGTGGTCACAAACCGGGGATACCAACGCTAGACGCAGCTTCTTACAACTGGAAGGAACGGATGCGTTAAATACGGCAGAGATGCAGTATGCCCTAGCAACTTTCTACACCACTCGAGACCATGTGAAGACGCTAAAACTGCTTAATAACGCATTGACCTTATCGAGCAATGCGAACGTCAATACTGAAATTTTTAAGTCGATGGCCAGTATTAACCACAGCTTAGGTAATATGGAAGAAGCGTATGTATGGGCAATGGTCGCTAAAGACTTTAATGTGCCTATCGCCTCTGAATCTGAGCTTTCCGTGCTCTATCGTTTTGAAAAACCAAAATATAAGCAGTTAAATCAAGACGCAGACAAAATTGTTGAAGCCATTGAAGACGGCGTTTACAGCCCTGCTGTTGTAAAAAGCTACGAGTAATCTTAGGCGACCAAATAGCCTCTTCAACAAATTTAAAAAAAACAGCTACCATCATGGTAGCTGTTTTTATTTGTACTAGAGTTAACGCTGAAATCTCGGGCTGTTCATTACTGTTTCATCGACAAATGCGATCTGTAAGGATTAAACATTAGTTACAGGTTACTTCGTACTTTCGTCATTTTTGTTGAAAATTAACGACACAGAATTAACACAAAAACGTTCACCAGTTGTCTTCGGACCATCAGGAAAAACGTGACCTAGGTGGCTATCGCAGGCGCTACAACGAATCTCTACACGCTTCATTCCGTGACTTAGATCTTCTATATAGCGTATTGCTGTATCATTTACAGGCGCATCGAAGCTCGGCCACCCGCACCCAGAATCATATTTGTTATCCGACAGGAATAATGGGGCTTGGCAGCATGTGCAGCTGTAAACACCCGTCTTGTGGTTATGTAGTAACTTACCGCTATAAGGGGCTTCCGTACCACGTAGACGACATACTTCAAACTCATCGTCTGTTAAGCGCTCACGCCAGTATTCATCAGGCTTTATCATATTTTTTTCCTTTTGAATCACGTTAATATCTCTCCACATTATCACTTATTATATTTACTTTTTTCTATAAAGGCTTGCATATGAGTCGTTTTGTAGCACATACTTTCTCACAAGAAAACATTGTACATATACACTCATAAGTGAATCGTCATTTAGAGGTATTTTACCCAACTGGAAGGGTGCAGAACCACCAGCAATGGTCAATTTTCAACCACTTACACTCAATTGTTAAGAAAAGCGTCGCTTTTTTTTGACATTAAACAAGTTAAGTCGGATTATCTATTGCAGATTTAGACTGGATTCTGTAATTTTACTACCAGTTATCTTTAATCAGAAATTAAGTTGTGGAGCAACTACAATGACTATCAAAGTAGGTATTAATGGTTTTGGCCGTATCGGTCGTTTCGTATTCCGTGCAGCGCAAGAGCGCAATGACATCGAAGTTGTTGGTATCAACGACCTTATCGACGTTGAATACATGGCATACATGCTGAAGTACGACTCAACTCACGGCCGTTTCAACGGTACTGTTGAAGTTGAAGGCGGTAACCTAATCGTTAACGGTAAAACTGTACGTGTTACAGCTGAGCGTAACCCAGAAGATCTTAAGTGGGATGCAATCGACGTAGACGTTGTTGCTGAAGCAACTGGTCTTTTCCTAACTGACGAGACTGCACGTAAGCACATCACTGCTGGTGCTAAGAAAGTTGTTCTTACTGGTCCTTCTAAAGACGCAACTCCAATGTTCGTTATGGGCGTTAACCAAGACTCTTACGCTGGTCAAGACATCGTTTCTAACGCTTCTTGTACTACTAACTGTCTTGCTCCTATCGCTAAAGTTCTTAACGACAAGTGGGGCATCGAGTCTGGTCTAATGACTACAGTTCACGCTACTACAGCAACTCAAAAAACTGTAGATGGTCCTTCTGCTAAAGACTGGCGCGGTGGCCGTGGTGCTTCTCAAAACATCATCCCATCTTCAACTGGTGCTGCTAAAGCTGTAGGCGTTGTTCTTCCAGAACTAAACGGCCTTCTAACTGGTATGGCTTTCCGTGTACCAACTGCTAACGTTTCTGTAGTTGACCTAACTGTTAACCTAAAAGAAGCTGCATCTTACGAAGCAATCTGTGCTGCAATGAAAGAAGCTTCTGAAGGCGAAATGGCTGGCGTTCTAGGTTACACTGAAGACCAAGTTGTTTCTCAAGACTTCATCGGCGAAGTTAACACTTCAGTATTCGATGCTAAAGCTGGTGTTGCTCTAACTGACAAATTCGTTAAAGTTGTATCTTGGTACGACAACGAAATCGGTTACTCAAACAAAGTTCTAGACCTAATCGCTCACATCTCTAAGTAATTACTACTTAGATAGCGTTTAGCTAGACTGTCTTTGAGAAAAGACTGAAAAGAAAAGGCGGCTCTAGAGTCGCCTTTTTTGTACCTGTTGTTTATGAATCACTTCTGCACCAATGAAGATGATGCTTAACAAATGGCACATTTCTCCGGTACGAAATTCAATTCAAATGCGAGAACTACCCGACTCTTTACTTGAGTTTGAGTATCTCGAATTTGAATTCAATTTCCCTTAAGAAGGATTATGTAATGGATTTATCTACTCTTCCTGCACTGGCGGTGCTATCTGACAATGTGACAATTGTTGAACGCCAAGGTATAAAACTGGTTCGTGTTATCCACGACAAAGCAAATGCTGCCATTTCATTGTTCGGTGGCCATGTTGTGTCATTCCAACCACAAGGCCAAGAAGACCTAATTTGGATGAGCCAACAAGCTAAATTTGATGGCAAAACAGCACTGCGTGGTGGTATTCCAGTATGTTGGCCTTGGTTTGGTCGCATTGCTGCACCAGCACACGGCTTTGCTCGTTCAAGCGAGTGGCAATTAGTTGAGCACCGCGAAAGCGAGGCTGGTGTGATTGTAAGCTTAGGTCTAAAGCCTAGCGAAGAGACGCTAGCAGCATGGCCACATCAGTTCGATGGACGCTTGAATGTTGAGATTGGCGATGAGCTTAAAGTGACTTTGGATGTGAAGAATACCGATGAGCAACCATGGACTTTCTCTGGCGCACTGCACACTTACCTAAACGTTGCAGACATCCATAACACAACAACCACAGGTATGGGTGCTGAGTACATCGACAGCCTGCAAGGTGGCAAGATCTGCCAAGGCGGTACTGAGCTTGTGCTAACCGACACCATTGACCGAGTTTACACTCAACCAGAAGCTCAAATCTTGGTTGCGGACAAAAAACTTGAGCGTACTCTATCGGTTGAAAACCAAGGTCATAACTCTGCGGTTTTATGGAACCCGTGGGCAGAAGGTGCTGCTGGTATGGGTGACATGCAAGACGACGGTTACCTAACCATGCTATGTGTTGAATCAACACTGCACGCGCCAAGCTTAGAGGCAGGCAAAACACTTCAGCCTGGTGAGAGCCACCAGCTGATTACAACGATTTCTGTTCAGTAACCTGTTCAGGAAACTGTTCACTACGCACGACATATTAAAGGCCGGTTCACTCCGGCCTTTTTATTGCTCTCAATCGGCTAACGCTCAAGCTTAGCTCTGAGAATATCGAACTAACGTATCTCTATAAAGTGACAGCAGCGCTTCATCGTTTACTTTAATGCCGACGTTCTGCGCCGGGAATGAACTCCACTCATCATTCATATAACTACGCTGGTCGCTTTTCTGGATAGTCATACCCTCTGCAGGGCCATCAGTGACCACTCTAATTGCACCACTTCGGCACTCAAACAAAGAAGGTTGGATGACATAAGCAATGGCTGATGGATCGTGAACGTGACAGCCTTCCATTCCCACTTTTTCTGAGTAGAACTTCAAATAGTAACGACTAACATCCCAGATGAACTGCCCGACCTCTCCAGCATCATCTCTCAAATCATCAAGGTATTGAGCAGTAAAGAAGCTCTCCTCTGTTACATCAAGCCCGATAACCGTCACAGGCCATGATGCCGTGAAGACCTTGTCTGCTGCATGAGGATCATCGTGTATGTTCGCTTCAGCAAATGGCGTCACATTGCCCCTGTGGTCATTTTCGCCAAAAGCTCCGCCCATAATAACCACTTCCTTAACCAAATCGACAATGTCAGGAGCGGCTTCCAGCGCTAGAGCAAGGTTAGTGAGAGGCCCAACAGCCACGAGTGTAATCTCTCCCGGCTCAGCACGAATACTATCAATAATGAACTGATAAGCGGGCTTCTCAATCTCTGAGACATCTAACGTGCTTGGCGCTTTCACATCACCAAAACCGGCTTCGCCATGTACGACTACGGTAGCGCCAACTGGGTCTCTGACTAAAGGCTTATCAGTGCCCTTTGCCACCAGCGCATTCATACCAAACTTCTGCTTTAGATAAAGCGCATTCTGAGTGCCATTGTCTATCGTCGCATTGCCATAGACCGTCGTAATCCCCATCAGCTCAATCTCTGGATGAGCTTCAGCAAATAAAATGGCCATTGCGTCATCGATGCCTGGGTCCGTATCGAGGATAATTTTCTTTTTCATATCAGTTTCTTATTCACGCTATTGAAGAGTGAACCATACCCAGAAAAACCGTAGACAAACGTGACCGAAATCGAAGCAATGATTTTTAATGTTGTCAGCCCCAACAATCCATATCTCTAGTGCCACTATTGACGGCTTTTTTATTTAGCCTGACGGATTCCTTTTTGATAGAATTTGCCGCCCTACTCTATGCTCTGAGATCGTCATGCACTACCAATGCCCTCTGTGTCACCAACCTTTATCTCAAAACGATCGTACGTTTAAGTGTGAAAAAAACCATCAGTTCGATTTAGCGAAAGAAGGCTACGTCAACTTGATGCCTGCACACCACAAGCGTTCAAAAGATCCAGGTGACAACAAAGAGATGATGCAAGCACGTCGTCGCTTCCTTGAAGGCAACCATTACGATCCAATGCGCCAAGCGGTAGTCGGCTTATGCTCTAGCTACCTGCCAGACACAAATCCTAGCCTGTTGGATATTGGCTGTGGCGAGGGATATTACACCAATGAAATCGCGCTGAATCTTCAAGATAAAAACGGTGCAATTTTTGGTCTAGACATTTCTAAGATTGCTATCAAATACGCGGCTAAACGCTACCCAGCTGTCGACTTCTCTGTTGCCTCTAGCCATCGTCTACCCTTTGCTGAAAACAGCTTAGACGGCATTCTACGCATTTATGCACCATGTAAGGCAGAAGAGCTCCAACGCACAATTAAAGACAATGGTGTCGTGATTACAGTAACACCAGCAAGCCGACATCTATATCAGTTGCGTGACGCCATTTATGATGGTGTGCGTTTACACGATGAAGATCCTGAATTGATCGAAGGTTTTACTCTTGAGCACCAAGAGCATCTAAACTATATGATGGAACTATCGGGGTCTGATGCATTCGACCTGCTACAGATGACGCCGTTTGCTTGGAAAGCGACTGAAGAGTTTAAACAACAACTCACCAACGCAGAGCAATTCAACTGTGAAGCTGACTTTATGCTAAGAGTGTACCGCAAACACATTTAATTGATATTGATTATCGTTTGCATTGAAATCTCATCTTGCCTCCTTTAGTATGCGTGTTCTTCAAGGAGGCATTTCATGCAACGTATTATTCTTATCGGATTAGCCACTCTTCTCACAGCTTGTGCTAATCAACCTTCAGAAAACACTTCTCAAAAAGTGGTTCAACCGGAAACCGTTTCCACCTACTACGATTACCAGTTTGCCTCACCACAAGGCGAAGCACTCTCTCTTAACGCTTTACCTCAAGAGCTGCTAGACGCTGACGTTGTTCTTATTGGCGAGTGGCACACTCACTCCGCCATCCACCGCTTTCAGACTGACTTCTTAAAAGCGCGTCAAAACACAGATTCAAACATTGCCCTGTCAATGGAACAGTTCACTCGAGAACACCAAGACACACTTAACCAATATCTAAACGATGAGATTGGTGAACAAGTGCTTATCTCTCAGGCTGCAGCTTGGCCAAATTACGAAAGTGATTACCGCGCATTAGTAGAGTTCGCAAAAGCGAATGACTTAGATGTTATCGCAGCGAATGCACCAAAGCCCTTTGTTCAGTGTATTGGCCGTAAAGGGTTACCGTATCTAGACCAGCTTTCTACAAAGAAACGAGATTGGGTAGCAGCTGAGGTGAATACTGGCGATAGCCCTTACAAAGACAAGTTCATGGCATCTATGCACCACGGTACGCCTGAACAAACTAAAAAGCAGTTTGCCGCTCAAGTGACTTGGGATGAAACCATGGCGGAATCGATTGTCGATTACCTAGCAACGAACCCTGACAAACAAGTGATTCATGTCGCTGGTAAATTCCATACGGAAGGTGGTTTAGGCACAGCCGCTTCTATCTCGCGTCGTAATCCTGACCTGAAAGTTGCCATCATCACACCGGTCGAAGCCTTGTCTTCAGATTCAAGTGATTACCAACTACAAGTTTTGTCTCCACCGGTACGTTTTGTTCAGAAAGAGAACCGTATGAAGGCATACAAACACCTGTCTAAACGCAGCTCAGACCTACAATGTGACTAAGCTCGCTTAGCTTCTTAGGTTGAACATGGGTATCGGCATAGGAATTGCTTATTTACCAAGCAGTTTTGATTAAGCAGAAGAAAATGTAATGTGCGAATAAAAAAACATCACTATCGATGATTAATTGCACAAGTTTTTCACACCTCTGCCGATACTATGTTTAAGGATAGGTAAGGAGAGCTATATGACGCCAGTAGGAACGAGTAACACTCAGCTATATTCGCCTTCGCAGATGAACGCTAAGAGTCAAGATAGCGAAGCTGAAAAGCCTGCACCGCTTAAGGTTGAGCAAAATACGGTTAAGCTGTCTGATGAAGGCAAAGCACTCTTATCTGCCCTAAAAGAAATTGATAAAGAAGCGAAGAAAGTCGAAGCAGAAAACGCGACCGTTACCGATAAAGTTGAGTCATTCGCTCATGGTGCCTTGGGTATGGATCACCCAGATAAGATTGAAGAAGAAGATGATGGTTCTTATTCAGCGGGGCAATACCTGTCCGCAGCGGCAACCGTAGGCGGTATTCTTCTTGCTCTAATATAGCCTTACCCGCTTAGTTCTTTGATCGTATTTTATTCAAAATAAAAGCGATTTGTCGTCACGACAATAGACCCGATTAGGTCAGAAAAACGAGTTCATTCCATAATTCCGCTCTCATTTTAATGGAATAATACTCGTGAAAAACACTTTTGAGCTTATCGATAAGCCAACCTTCTTTGGTGCGATTGCACTCCTCCTCACGATAGTTTTCCCGCTCATTTTGTTCCCTGCACAGGGCGCAGACTGGATTGCGGTTGCGAAAACATTCATGACTGATCAACTCGGTTTTCTATATCTAGCGCTAGGTCTCGCAGCCTGTGCATTTATGGTGTACGTAGTATTCAGTGATATGGGACAAATTAAACTAGGCGAGGCTGATGAAGAGCCTGAGTTTAAAACTGCTTCATGGGCTGCCATGCTATTTTGTGGCGGTATCGGTGCAAGTATCTTGTATTGGGGCTGTATTGAGTGGGCTTACTACTACCAATCACCGCCTTTCCAACTAGAACCTGGCAGTGAAGAAGCGGTTCGTTGGGCTGCAACTTACGGTTTGTTCCACTGGGGACCAATCGCTTGGTCTATCTACCTGATCCCTGCGATTCCTATCGCTTACTTCTTCTACGTACGTAAACAACCTGTTCTAAAGATTTCAAGCGCATTAATGCCTGTTCTTGGTGAACACCGTAGTAAAGGCGTACCAGGAAAGATCGTTGATATCCTATTCATTTTCGGACTATTAGGCGGCGCAGCAACAACGCTAGGTTTAGCTGCACCTCTAATCACTGAAGGCCTAAATCACTTATTTGGTTTACCTAAAAATAACCTAACGCAAGTGATGGTGCTTTTAGTGTGTACTGCGATTTTTGCTTACTCATCTTACGCGGGCTTGGAAAAAGGCATCAAGATCCTAAGTAACATCAACTTCTGGGGTGCGATGGGTCTACTAGCTTTCGTTCTGATCGCTGGCCCGACAATCTTCATGCTGGAAACAGGTTTAGACTCGATTGGTCGTCTATTGTCGAACTTCTTCGTGATGGCGACATGGGCTGAACCATTTGGTGGTTACGGCACATTCGAAAACACGCACTTCCCACAAGACTGGACGATTTTCTACTGGGCATGGTGGCTAGTATTTGCACCGAGTATGGGCCTGTTTGTGGCGCGCATCTCTCGTGGTAGAACCATCAAACAAATGGTGTCAGGTTCTATCTTCTTTGGTTCTCTGGGTTGTTTCCTATTCTTCATGATCTTGGGTAACTACGGCCTGTCTCTACAGCTTTCCGGCGAGCTAGATGTTGTGGCGGTACTGAACAATGAAGGCGCAACCAAAGCAATCTTCTCGATGCTGGCGCAATTGCCGATGAGCACAATCGTTATCGCAGTATTTACACTACTGTGTATCATTTTCACAGCGACTACCTTTGACTCGATTTCATACATCCTTGCTTCTGTTGTTCAGAACAACGTGACAGAAGAACCAATGCGTTGGAACCGTATGTTCTGGGCATTCACATTGTCGTTCTTACCAACGATTCTGATGTTCCTGGGTGGCTTGAGTACGCTACAAACTGCAGCAATTGTTGGTGGTCTTCCACTACTGGCTATCTCTGTGATGCTGATGATTTCAGCAGTGCGCGCAACTAGCCTCGATTTACGTCACCAAGATGCGTACATCGAGCCAACCATCAATATCGAAGAGCTGCCAGACATGGACCCATGGTCTGCAGAAGGTATGGCGTTAGCTCAGTTCGAGAGAGAAAGAGATGCTGCGCAAGAAGCCGCTGAACTTGAGCGTGTTGCTTATACAGAACTAGCAGCAGTGAAAAAAGAAATTCGCGCTTATGTGCTAGAACAAGGTTCACAAATGGAAACTCACGAGTTGCCAGAGAACCTGCAACAAGCACTTGAGCAGGCCGAGAGTAATCTTAGTGCCGCACAAGCGAAAAAAGTCGAGTTATCTGAGCAGGCTCAGAATGCTCGAATCGCGTTCAACCAAGTGGTTGCAGAACTACCGCTTGCTTGACTTTAGCCATGACGCTGCCCACGAGTTTGGGCCCTCCTAAATAAGCCAAAGGCTCACAGTGATGTGAGCCTTTTTTTATTTCTGTTCCAAATAGTTTGAGCTATTACTCAATTTTATATTTATGAAATAAATATGAAACAGAGTTGACACATTTGAGTGTTTTAATCACCCCGCTTATATAAAAAGGGACAAACAATGAAGCACCTTATAAAACCTGTTATTGCCGCAGTGGCAACGTCAACACTCTCATTCAATGTACTTTCAACAGAAATCAAAAATGTCATTCTAATGATTGGCGACGGTATGGGACCTCAACAAGTTGGCTTATTAGAGACTTATGCAAACCAAGCACCTAACTCAATCTATAAAGGTCAAAAGACCGCGCTGTTTCAGCTTGCTCAAGAAGGCGTGATTGGTTCATCTCTTACCCATCCAGAAGATGCGATTGTGGTTGACTCTGCCTGTTCCGCAACCATGCTTGCTACAGGCATTTATACAGGTTCAGAAGTTATTGGTATTGACTCCCAAGGCAATCATGTAGAAACCGTACTAGAGAAAGCAAAAAAAGCGGGTAAAGCAACAGGGCTGGTTTCCGATACGCGCTTAACTCACGCAACACCTGCCGCATTCGCCGCGCATCAGCCACACCGCTCGCTAGAAAACCATATTGCTAGCGATATGCTGGAAACAGGCGTCGACGTGATGCTTTCTGGCGGGCTGCGTCACTGGATCCCTAAGTCAACAAATGACAAAGGCGAAACCTACAAACAACTTGAGCAACTGACCCAAGGTGACGTTTACCTCAAGTCAAAACGTAAAGATGACCGAAATCTTCTTGCTGAAGCCCAGAAAGATGGCTATCAGTTAGCGTTTAACCGCAATATGCTCGACAACGCTAACGGCAACAAATTACTTGGTTTATTCGCGTACTCTGGCATGGACGATGGCATCGCATATAGCAATAAAAAGCTGAGTGGCGAACGCACACAACCGAGCTTAAAAGAGATGACGCAAAAAGCGCTTAACGTCTTATCAAAAGATGAAGATGGCTTTTTCCTAATGGTTGAAGGCGGTCAGATAGATTGGGCTGGGCACAGTAATGATGCAGGTACTATGCTGCACGAGCTACTTAAGTTTGATGAGGCAATTCAAACGGTATACGAATGGGCAAAAGATCGTGAAGACACCATCGTAATCGTGACTGCAGACCATGAAACCGGCTCTTTCGGCTTTAGTTATTCATCAAGTGAGCTACCAAAGCCACAAAAGCGCCCAGGTGAAGCCTTTACCGATCGTGATTATGCGCCAAACTTTAACTTCGGTGCATTCGATATTCTTGATGGTTTATACAATCAGAAACAAAGCTACTACGGCATGATCAGTGAGTATCAAAAACTCGACAAAGCTGCACAAACGCCTGAGAAATTCGCTGAGATCGTGAACAAAAATAGTGAATTTCCAATCACCGCAGAACAAGCGAAAAAGGTACTCGCAAGTAAGCCAAACCCATATCGATTGGCGCAACACAAATACCTTTCTGAAGAGAATGTTCCTGCCATCAACGATTTCGATGCATTTTTCCCATATAACGACCGTGGCAACCTACTTGCTCGAGAACAAGCAACAGGTCAAAACATTGTTTGGGGTACAGGCACACACACCCATACACCTGTGAATGTGTTTGCTTGGGGACCAGCAGAAAAGATATTACCAGTATCAAAAATCATGCATCACTCAGAGCTTGGTGAGTACATCAAACAGCAAGTAAATTAGCCTGATCTTTTTTACTAACTTCACTTAACGCCCTGCGGGGCGTTTTTTGTTGTAAGAGTTTAAGCGTTTAAGAATTTAAGCTTCAAATTTAGGTAACGCCAAATAGCAAAACAGCCGCTGTGAGCGACTGTTTTTTTAATCTTTAACGATTTGGGTGGTTCAAGGCAGCCAAGAATTAATTTTTGTTTTTATGAATACTGAGAGAAGCCAGTAGTACCAATGGATTCACAACTTTCTCAACAAAACCCCTGTCTCGAAGCAAAACCTGAGAAAATCTTCCAAAAATTCTCAACTATCCCATCAACTCGATCAAAGCAATCCTCGACATTGTGTTGCTAGACAGTGCTCTGCTATACAAGAAAGTACTCTTCCTCATAGCTGCTCCTTTGCATCGTACAACCATAACCCCGTGTCAACCATAACCCCGCGTAACAAACTTTTGTCGGATAGGCGACACCTGTTACCAGATGCCGCCCTCCTAAGAACCGTACGTGCAACTTTCACTGCATACGGCTCAAGCCTCCACTAAGGCGTTATTGTTACCCAGCAACTCACAAAGCAGTGGCGACAGGATCAAACCATGAGTTACGACCTGTATTTTTCACCTTACGTTCATTGAGAAAACCTTCCCAAAAAGGATCGAACGGGGT
>NZ_JAKEUW010000069.1:0-23625 GCF_022398115.1 Vibrio sp. Isolate22
GGCTAGTTCTTGCTCTCGCTGACTAGTACTGGTGTCTTTCTTCGAGTTCTTTCGCCACCCGTAGATTTGAGATTCATGTAAAGAAAGCTGTCTTGCTGTCGCAGCTACTCCCACTTTATCTGCTAACTTCAGGGCTTCTGCTTTAAATTCAGGGGAATGTTTAATTCTAGTTTTCTTAGTTGTCATTGTTCACCTCGTTAGTGATTGTACTCACTTAACTCAGTGTCCAAAACTGCTGGGGCGGATCAGCACACCATGATAGGAGTAAGTACAAGAAAGGACTGCAATAGCATGCGGACACGTCGGCTTTGTTTTTGGATGTTAGACATAGTTAATGTTCCTGTTAAGTTGACAGGAGGATACTAAGATCAAAACAAATGATGACCAACAATAAATTATCGTTTTTCGATAATTCATTTCCTTTTAACACTATCACCAGTAAATAAAATAACGTTAGATTTATCATTTAATGATGAAGTCTTTAACTCGCTCTCGACCCGATTCACCTAACCTCCAATCACCTGAACCTTTACTCATATCGCAATAATTTTGTCGACTGTGATCGCCGAATCACAATGTGCAGACCTGATTGTTTATATTCAAACAAAATCAAATTATTAAGATAAACATCATGTTACGAGCCTCTATCGCATTACTCAGTATCACAAGCTTAGCTGTATCTGCCAATGTCACCCTTCCCTCTGGACAAGACTGGATCAATCATGCTTCTGAAGGGCTTGCGCCTTATTGGATGATGCCGAGCGCTCAGGGCGAACCGATAGGCAACTTCCCTACTTTTCGCTGTGATGATGGAACATTGCTTGATGTGACTAATGTTTGTCCTGAATTGAACAGAGGCTGGATCACACCTCACTTTGGCAAAGAGTTCACTCGGATGAAGTCACGCCAAACCTATGCTTATGGCGTGCTCTACCACCTAACCGGCGATAAACAGGCATTAGCGCTCGCTAAGCAAGGGGCTTACTACCTCATTGAACACTTAGAAGATGGACAAAATGGGGGCTTCATCAGCTTCACTAAAAACGGGAAAGCAGGGCTTGAGTGGCAACAGCGAACGGCTCAAGATCAAGCGTATGCACTAGTTGGATTGGCAATGTACTACTACCTAACTCTAGATAAACAGGTAGAGGAAGCGCTCATTGCCCAACAAGCTTTTATCTTTGATAAATATCGACTTAACGACAACAGCGGCCTAGCGTGGGTACTTGCCGACGGCGAAGATGGCAATGCCACTCAGCGGGAATTGGTTGCACAGCTCGACCAGATTAACGGCTACATGCTGTTAGTAGCCCCTCTGCTAAAAGACCCTATCAAGTCGAAATGGCTTGATGATCTGAATTGGCTGACAAAAACCATGGTTGAGCACTACCACTCCGAAGATGAACAGCGCTTCTACGGTGCGATTCATAGCAAAGCAGCCATGATGCCGAACGCCAATCACAATGATTTTGGGCACACCATCAAAGCGTATTGGATGACTTACCTTACCGGACAAACTCTGGATAACTCGGAATGGAAAGAGTTCGCTATGCAAGGGATGAAGCACACTTTAACCCAAGCGCAATACCAGAAAGACTTCTCCGATGTATCCCAATACTTTGGCGGCAAGCTTCAGAAGGCATGGCAAGGACGAGAGATTACTGGCTGGCAAAGCAGACCAAACACAAATTGGGCTTCCTCATGGGAATGGGCTGAACTCGACCAAGCGGCAATGACGGTATCGCTTGTCGATGGTTCGATGAAAGAAACCCTACAATACACGTTGCCGACTTTTCATGATGTGTGGGTCGACCATAAATACGGTGGCGTTGGGCTAGAACCTAAGCGTACTAAGGCATTTCACTGGGGCAACGGCTACCATCAGTTTGAGCACGCTTTGATTGGCTACTTATACGCGCGACAAGTGGAAGGCAAACCAGCAGAACTTCACTATGCACGGCCAACCGACAGCGAGATGCCAATGGAACCGTATTACTATCAAGGAGATATGGTTAAGCTGAAGAAGCTTGAGGGTGGAATGCAGAAGGTCAGCTTCAATAACATTCGACCTTAGCGGGTTGTCTAAAACACAATGAAAATGAGCCCGTTCAGAGGGCTCATTTCTCTATCTTTCTTGTTTTACTATCTTCTTTTGTTCTGCTCTACCAGCTTCTCATTCCATGCTGTATTGCCATCACGCTTAGAGACTTCATACTCCGCACAGAACTGGGATATGGTCATGTTGTTGTCGCCAGTGGCAAGCTTGAGAGCCAACTGAACTTGTTGCAGCTTGCTTTGCAGTCGCAAGATTTGACCAGCATTTGGGCTTTTCTCTTTGGCGTATTTTAAAGCCGCATGCTTACGTTCCGCCGCGCCAGCCCTGCGATCCGCTTCTGATAACAGATATTTTAACTGCGCAACACTCTTACCCTTCTTGAAAGCAGGTTCAAGCAGCTCAACGCACTCATCAAACGATGGATTGATAACGTATGGGTCTACTTTATGTGCCTGTTGGCGCATCCACTCTAGTGCGAGTTTTTCATCTGACATAATCAAATCTTTTCCAAAGAAATAGCCCTATATGGTATCGCTCAATAGCAAATGGCTGCAATAGCAAATTTAGTGAGAGCACCTTTTAGTTGGCTGAAAACGCAAAGCCATCCAAAGTCACCTCTCCAGGCATGATCAATTAACCGAGCCATAGATATCAAGCGCTGTTAACGCATCACAAACAACTCTTCGTGATAGTGTTTTTCGACATCAAATTGATAAGCGTCTAACTCTTTCTTCAATGCTGTTGAGAATAGTTCAGGCCCACAGAAATAGAGCTCATATTCATTCAGATCACCACATTGATTTGCGATTAGTCCGGCGTTTAGTCTTGGAGAATGCAAAGTATCAATGACGTTCAGCTTTACTCCCACCTCATGAGCTAAGCCTAGTAGCTCCTCAACCAAATGCTCGTCGATACCACGAGTACAGTAAAACAACTCGATTCGAGGTTGATCTTGTTGACTCTTGAGTGCTTCAAGTGTGGCAAAGAACGAAGCAATGCCGACACCACCAGCAACCCAGATTTGTGGCTTGCTCAAATCAAACTCAAGACGACCATAAGGTCCTTCAACTCTTACGCTATCACCCACTCTCACTCGCTCATAAAGGCCATTTGTAAAGTCACCCAACTCTTTGATCAAGAAGCGTAGCTCTGAATCTTCACTGCCAGAAACAATGGTAAACGGGTGCGGGTCTTCATTACCGAAGCGCAAATACGCAAACTGCCCTGCTTTGTGTCCCTGCCAAGATGCATCAGGTTTTAACACCAATTCCATCACTTGAGCTTGTGGAAAATAGCGAGTCGAAGCGATAGTCGCTGAGTGGCGATTACGACGCCCGACCAAACCCAACAAGCTGTATATCGCTGCGATAGATCCGGCCAAAGCAAATGCCACAGTTAAATAATAAATCGGCGCTCCCCAATAAGCGCGTTTAAGCAATATCACGGAGTGAAAAGCGATAAACAGATACGCGACTGACATCAAACGGTGAGACAGTTTAAATGGTTTGTATTTGACTGCCGCCCAAAGCGAAGCCACAAGTAGTACTAGCAACAAGTAGAAGCCCCACTCGCCAATACCCTGAGCAACTCCACGCAGTTCGTTGACCCACAGCTCCCAACTAGTCAACACCACTTGCGGCCCTGAACCATCATGTCGAACAGGCTTATCTAGCACACCAGACATCACTAACGACTTAGGTATTTGGTACCACAGCCAGTGTGTCACACCCAAGGCTACACCACCGATTCCTAGCCATTTATGTACTCGATACGCCTTGTCCATACCCTTGAGCCAATTCTCAACCATGGGTAAACGCATCGCCAAAATCATGGTGATGGACATTAACATCAGAGACAAAATACCTGAGTACTGAATCATGGCTGAGCGCCATTCAAAGACATCGCTTGAAGCGAATAATTGCGGTTCCATCGCAAACCAAAAGGCTGACATTGTGGCAATCATTGCCCAAATGATATTGCGGACTGTTTTCATTTCTTAACACTCTTAAATTCAACAGCATTACTTTAGCTTGCGTGATGTAAAACGACGTCAACATGCGTAAATCTATGCAAAGACGACTAACTGGCATGTGCTAGCAGATTCACAGGTCCCGATGCCACTGAACCAAGCAATCGATCGCACCAAGTGGACTCTCTGGGTTCGTGATTTCTTTGATCGATAAAAAGCCCATGTTCGTACATATAGGCTCATAAAAATGCAGGTTCATTTAATCAAGTAGGAAGAGAAAGGTATGAAGGACATCACCCTGTCAAAGAACGATCTTCAAGCCATGGAGCAGCGAGAGCGCACTCGTCTAGTCAACTCATTGTCAGGTTTCAAAAGTGCGAATCTGATTGGTAGCTGTGACAGTCAAGGGGCAGCAAACTTGGCAGTGATAAGCTCGGTGGTACATTTAGGATCGCACCCTCCGCTATTCGGGTTTATTGTTCGTCCGTGTAAAAGACGCCGCCACACCTTGGACAACATTCTCGAAACCAAGCAGTTCTTGATCAACAGCATTAGCGCTGACTTTTTCAAGAAAGCTCACCAAACCTCGGCGCGATATCCTAAAGAAGTATCCGAGTTCGAGTCGGTCGGCCTGACACCTTATTATGACGATGACTTCTCAGCGCCGTTTGTATTAGAAAGTGCTTTGAAAATTGGGTTGGAGCTGAAAGAACATATTCAGATAGAGAGCAATCACACCCAAATGTTGATTGGCGAAGTCGTCACGCTTCATGCCCCCAAAAATGCCTTTATGCCTGATGGATACTTGGATTTGGAGGCTTTAGACACAGTCACCATATCAGGGCTAGACAGCTATCACGTCACCCAGAGGCTACGCCGACTAAGTTACGCCAAACCCGATGAACCATTGTTTCCGCTCACACGCGAAGGCGATCCCAGCTCATGGTAGGCCCTTCAACCTAACCAAAGTCATTTTGTTCAGAAATTGGCTCCGAAAAGTGGTAACTTCCTCGGCTTAGGTTTGTAAGGCACTAAGCCGTACCTGATAGCATTTACGTTATACACTCATTTCTAAGGACTCCTTTGAAGTTAACCCACTTTAAGTACAAAACCCGCAAAGGCCCAGACTACCGACACGGCGATCAGGTGTCTTTCATGGATATTAAACAGACCTTCGGTATGGGAAGCATTCGTGTGGGCGCTTGGGTAACCAAAGAAGAGAAGGACTTAGCTGCGAACTTAATATTCGATTCATTAGCAGACCTGGCTTATATTTTGGCTCTGCCACCTGAAGCGATAGGCTTGCGTGGCACACTTGGGCTGGCATTTGGCAGTGGTGGCCGAAAAGGCG
The DNA here is from genome assembly GCF_022398115.1 of Vibrio sp. Isolate22. Lineage (NCBI taxonomy): Bacteria > Pseudomonadati > Pseudomonadota > Gammaproteobacteria > Vibrionales > Vibrionaceae > Vibrio > Vibrio sp. Isolate22. Next base: position 5,377 of record NZ_JAKEUW010000069.1, read on the forward strand.
TGCAAGCGCATTACGCGCCCAACCAGCGTGAATTGGCACTCGCGAAAAACGCAGGTGCAGGTGCGCTCGCTCACGAATTTTGGCATGCATTTGACCACTACATCGCTGAAAAGGCGTTTGAGATTGGCGATACTTCAGGACCTCGCAAACACATCTTGTTTGCCAGCGATTGTTGGTTACACGATAGAAAGGTGCGACCTCATCCATTAAACGAGAGTCTGATGTCGCTGTTCGATGCCACGCTACTCAGCGAAAATAACTTGGATAAACACGATTACGTTGCCCGAAGTGTCATAGCCGACAAAGCGACGTCTGCCCGTTACTTCTCGTTACCAACAGAGATGATGGCGCGTGCTTTTGAGTCCGCCATTGAATCATGCTCAGATATCGAAAACTCGTACCTAGTCGATGGCACAACGAAGCCTGACATGTTCCCTCTCTATCCAGACCTCGCTCATAGAGAGGAAATCTACAATGCGATACAAGGCTATTTTGCACCGCTAGGCCGCTCTTTGAGCAAGTAGCTCTTAAAGTAAGTAACGTTTTGGACAGCTAGATCAATAGATGAACCAAGGCTCAAAACTGTTTATAGTCGATACACTTCAACATATATGATTCAGAGGCTGTAATGATCCATTGGCCATCTTTAGTCAAACTCGACGGCGATGATGAACTGATTTACGTCGCATCCGAGAGTGACTTTCAGGCAGAATGCTCAGACATGATCTTGGGCGAAGATGATTACCTCATTGATTCTGAAGGTAACAGCTATTCACTTAAATCCAGCTCAAATGAACTATCTCTCACCAAACGACCTGAGCAATACTCGGTTGAAAGCGTGACCAAACTGATTCGCAATCATGAGTTCCAGAAAGCCGAAGTGTGCCTAATGAAAATTCACTTCCCAACGATTGAAGAAGCTATTCAGTCTTTGGCGTTTGAAGCTCGTTAATATCGACTCACAAAACCAGTACTTCAAAGCTCCCAAACTAAAACAGCGCCAATTAAGGCGCTGTTTTCAAATCAAATCGACTACAATCGTTCGAGACTTAAACCATAAACGCCATCGTTACTTCGGCAGTATCCTTTACTGATTCAGCATATTCCTCATATTCAGCCACTAACTGATTGATCAATACGTCAACTAATAGCAATGCACTAACTTTTGATGCAAAGGCACCTCCAGTCAAAGGACCTTCCGGCCTAGCTGCAACTAACACTTCATCAGAAGTAACGGATAATGGGCTATGGCGAATGTTGGTTAAGCTCACCACTGGAGATTGCTGACTTTTCGCTCTTGTAGCAGCGTATACAACATCTTTAGTCGAACCAGAGCTTGAAATCGCAAACCACAAATCACTTGATTTCGACTTCACGGCACGCATTGCTGCAATATGAGTATCCTCAAACATAGTCGAGCATTTACCTATTCGGGTTAAGCGAAAAGATAAATAACGACCAACAATGCTCGATGCCCCAACACCGACACAGTTAATATTGTCAGCTTGGTGAATCATATGGCAAATGCGGTCAATCTGCTTTCGATCTATCAATGCTCCAGTATCTTGCAAGCTAGTGATTGCACTTTGAGTCGCGGCGTCAATTCTATCTGCGTTCTCATTTAAGGGTTCACTGTTTGTCTGTGAACGCGGCTGGCTAAGCTCGATAGCCAGCCCCATTCGGAAGTCAGAGTAACCTTTAAATCCCAAATCTCGACATAGGCGAATCACGGTTGCCTCACTTGTCACTGTATCTCTTGCTAGCTCTGTAATGGTGAGGTACTGAGCGCTATCGGCGTTAGATACTATAAAATCAGCTACTTTTTTTAACTTCGGGCTGTAGCCTTCCATGCCATAACGAAGGCGCGAGAGTAAATTAACTTGAGATTGTGCGTTCATAGTGCTCTTGGTTCCATAACTAACGCAGGGATTATAACGTAATTTCAAACAACAAGAACCTAGCGATTGCTAGGCTCTTGTCTCAATCAATTGTTACAACTGATATTTTTCTATTATTTGATTTTTATAAGTTTCAGCTTGGGTGCCGTAAATCAACTGAATCCCATTGCCGGAACGAATAACACCTTTGGCATCCAGTGACTTCCACACCTCATCACTAGCAGGTAGTTCGCTGTCTTTCACAGTAATACGTAGACGAGTAATACAAGCGTCAATCGAAGCAATGTTCTCTTTGCCACCTAGGTTGATGACAATATCATCAATCAAACTACCTTCTTTACCGTTGTAATCTTTACGTGTGTAAAGCTTGCTCTCGGCGTCGTTACGTCCCGGAGTTGAGTAGTTAAACTTACGAATCATGAAGCTGAATACGAAGTAGTAAATCACAGCGTAAATCGGGCCAAGAATCAGAATCCATTGATAAGATGTCTTCGCTGTTCCTTGTAACAGGCCAAAGAAAGTAAAGTCGATGATACCGCGAGAAAAAGTGATACCTACCGCTACATCTAACATATGCATTAACATGTAAGCGATACCTTCTAGTACAGCATGTACTGCATACAAGGCTGGTGCGACAAACAAGAAAGTAAATTCTAGAGGTTCAGTAATACCAGTCAGAAATGATGTTAGTGCCGCAGAAATAAGGATACCTTTAACCTTGGCCTTATTCTTATCATCTGCACAACGGTACATAGCAAGAGCTGCTGCAGGTAGACCAAACATCATAGGTAAAAAGCCACCAGTCATTGTTCGTGTTGCTTCTGAGCTAAAATGAACCGTCGTTGGATCTGCTAATTGAGCAAAGAAAATCTTCTGACCACCCGCAACCATTTCACCGGCAACTTCTTGTACTCCACCCAGTTCTGTATACCAAAATAGTGGATAAATCGCATGGTGAAGACCAAACACGTTCAACAAACGCATCAATGAACCGTAGAAGAAAGTACCTACATAACCCATTGCAGAAAAAGCTTCGCCTGCAAAAACAATAGATTTAAAAATCGGAGGCCAAATGAATGGGAACATAAATGCTAGTGGGATAAAAAACAGCATAGTCATAACTGGGACTAGGCGGTTTCCACTGAAGAACGCTAAATAGTCTGGCAATGTAACGTTTGAAAAACGGTTGGTAATAAAAGCCGATAGAAGACCACAAGTGATGCCCCCAAACACGCCAGTTTGCAAGGTAAATATACCAAGCTCCTTAGTGTACATTGAGGCTAAGCCCACAGCTTCATCTGGGTTTGCGCCAGCCGCGATTAAGCCTTCAACACTAGTAGTCTCTGGTGAAAAGCCTTGGAAACCTAGGACTGCACCAATCACAGTGTGAAATAGTAAAAAGCCAAGCACCGCTGAAAGTGCAGCTGTTTCTTTATTACTGTTTGCCATACCAATCGCAACGCCAACCGCGAACAGCAGTGGTAGGTTTACAAACACGAATAGACCTGCTTGGAAGCAGAGTACCAAGAACTGATTAGCAATTGTTCCCGGAGCTAAGAAGGTCAAATTATAAGTTTCAATTAGTGGCCCACTCGTAAATGCCCCACCAATCCCAAGTAAAATACCCGCCATTGGCAAAACGGCAATAGGCAACATAAATGCCCGACCGATCTTTTGTAGTACAGAAAAGATACCGTTCATGTACCCTCCAAACCCTTTGTTTTATTAATATTGTATTTAAACCGCAAAGCAGCTTCCCTTAGTCGAGTCAATTATCAACACAATAAAAAAATTCTTCAAACTACATGAAGAAAATCTGTGATCTTGATAAAAAATATTATCCTCCCTATTGATGAAGATTATTTTCATGAGTATAAATACGTCATAAGTTAGTTCTGAAAAAATAAAAATCATCTAAAGAGGCGAGTCATGAAGAACTGGGATATCACTAAAATAGCCAAAACACTGGCCGACACTATCGTCGTTTCTATCCAACCAGTTGAAGGAAGTCCACTCGACACCACCGAATTTGTTGTTGCAATGGCGAAAGCAGCAGAAATGGCAGGAGCACCAGCACTAAGAATTGAAAGCACAGCTCGCGTTGAAGCTGTTGCTAAAGCAGTATCCATTCCAATCATTGGTATAGTAAAAAGGGATTTACCTAATAGTCCCGTACGTATCACCCCTTTTGTGGATGATGTGAAGGCATTAGAAGCAGCTGGGGCCGCGATTATAGCCTTCGACGCAACAGATCGAACTCGACCAGAGGATCGTCAAGTCATCGCAAAAGCCATTGTTCAATCTGGCTGCATTGGCATGGCCGATTGTGCCGAGTTTGCCGATGGCTCTTGGGCTCATGAGCAAGGTATCGAATTAATTGGTTCTACACTTTCTGGCTACACTGGAGAAATTACTCCTGAAGAACCAGATTTTGAATTAGTCACCAAATTTGCTCAAGCAGGCTTTCTTACTATGGCGGAAGGTAGATTCAACTCTCCAGAGCTATGCAAGAAAGCAATCCAAGCTGGAGCACTTTCAGTAACGGTAGGCTCTGCATTAACGCGTCTCGAAGTCGCTACCTCGTGGTATCTCGATGCTGCCGCTAGTGCCAAAAAAGCTAAATGAGATAGGGATAGCACTATGTTGAAAGCCATTGCCGCACATACCTTGTTTGATGGTGAACGCTATTTAGAACACCACGCTTTAGTATTTGATCAAGATAAGATCTTTGGGATAACACCAATCGATAAAGTCGACTCAAATATCGAGTTGGTCAACTATGGTGACGCTACTATTATCCCAGGCTTTATCGATATCCAAGTCAACGGCGGTGGTGGTGTAATGCTCAATGATGCTCAATCTATTCCAGCAATTGAAACTATCATCAAAGCGCACCGCAAAGGTGGCACTGCATACTTATTGCCGACTCTCGTCAGTGAAAAACCTTCAGTGATGACTGCAGCATTAAACGCAGTTAAGCAAGGGATGGAACAAAGAGTTGATGGTTTACTTGGGATTCACCTAGAAGGTCCATGGTTAAACCCGACGAAAAAGGGCGCACACGATGAAAATAATTTCTACAGCCCAAGCCCTGCACAATTAAATGCTTTTCCGTGGCTAACTAATGGCATTAACTTCATCACTTTAGCACCTGAAAAAGTGAGCTCAGAGTCAATTAAATGGCTGAAAGATAAAGGTTGTATCATTGCTGCTGGACATACCAACCTTAACGAGCAAGACCTCACAGATAAAAGTGAGAATATACACGGCTTTACACATCTATATAACGCAATGTCACCACAGACAGGCCGCGAACTTGGAGCTGTCGGAGTCGCACTAAGTGAAGATAAGTACTGGGCTTCTTATATTGCAGACGGCATTCACGTTCATCCACTAAACCTACTGATGGCTTTTAAACTCAAACCAAAAGACAAGATGGTGCTTGTTACTGATGCGATGGCATCAGTAGGTAACCCAGATGAAAGTTTCACTCTTGATGGTCAAAAGATTCAAGTCAAAGATGGGAAGTTGGTAAACGAAGCCGGCAACCTCGCAGGCGCGCATATCACTATGGCTCAGTCCGTAAGGAACCTTATTGATTGGGGCGTTAGCCCAGAACACGCTTACCAAATGGCCAGCACTAACCCTGCCCATGCGATGAATCTTGAAAATGAACTAGGCTACCTAAAAGTAGGATACCGAGCATCTGCAACAATTCTTGATCAAAATGGCGATCCCAATTCAGTTTTAGTTGACGGAAATTTGTACTCCTGCCTATAGCAAAACTCCTGAAGGTCACTCAGCCCCTATTGAGTGGCCTTATTTTCATTCTATGACTTCCGAGTGCGTAAAGTTAATTAACCAATTTCTTTAATACACCATGATCAAACAAAAACAGCGCCAATTCAGGCGCTGTTTTTCGTTTCTTACTTAGCTAATTACATTAAGCGATAAAAATCTGTGCTAGTGCGTAGCCTAAACAACATGCGCCTACTACACCGATCAAGCCCACCGACATGAATGAGTGGTTGAAGTACCACTTGCCAATCTTAGTAGTGCCCGAGACATCGAAGTTCACCGTTGCGATATCTGATGGGTAGTTCGGGATGAAGAAGTAGCCGTAAACCGCTGGCATCAAGCCGATAAGCAGCGCTGGATCTAATCCTAGGCCAAGACCGACAGGCAACATCATACGTGCAGTTGCGGCTTGTGAATTCACCACAACCGATACGATGAATAGTGCTAGTGCGAAGGTCCAAGGGTAGTTCGTTACCATTTCAACTATGCCAGATTTGAACTGAGGCATTGCGTATTGGAAATAGGTATCCGACATCCAAGCGATACCGAAGATAGCAATCGCCGCCACCATACCCGATTTGAATACCACACCATTTGGTACATCACGTGGGTCAGTTTTAGTTGCCAGCAAGATGATACCGCCGAAGCAGAGCATCATCATTTGGATAATGACTGACATCTTAATTGGCTTGTCGCCGTCTACAATGGTTCTAATCTCAGGCACCATCGCCACAATGACGATCACGACAATAGAAAGTAGGAAAATTAATACCGCATTACGAGCTGAACTAGGTAGCACTTCATCTAATGATGTTGCTGTCGTGCTCTCAATGCGCTTTTTCCACTCAGGATCTTTCAAACGCTCTTGGTACTCAGGATCGTCATTCAGTTCTTTACCGCGTTTTAAGCTGTACAGAGAAAGTAGAAAAGTACCGAATAGCGTTGCAGGTACCGTCACCAATAGAATCGAAAGCAAAGTGATAGAGTGTTGAATATCCGATAGCTGCGCTAAGTAATAAACCACGGCTGCCGAGATCGGCGATGCTGTGATCGCAAGTTGAGATGCAACAGAAGCTGCTGCCATCGGGCGCTCAGGACGAATCCCGTTCTTCAATGCCACATCACCAATGATAGGCATGATTGAGTAAACCGCGTGGCCAGTGCCCAATAGGAACGTCATCGAATAAGTAACAAATGGGGCTATCATGGTGACGCGTTTCGGGTTCTTTCTCAGTACCCTTTCCGCGACTTGTAACATGTACTTCAGGCCACCAGCCGCTTCGAGGATCGACGCACAAGTCACGACCGCGAGAATAATCAGCATTACAGTAACCGGTGGCGACGTTGGTGGCATCTTGAAGATGAAGACCTCAATCACCAAACCAATGCCCGAAACAACCCCTAAACCAATACCACCATAACGAGAACCGATATAGAGGACAATAAGCAAAAATAGAAACTCAAAATACAACATAAGCAACCCTGCTAAAAATGTGGACTAGGGTTATTTTGTCTTTATGTTCAATGCGCTACTTATTGGTAGATCACACAATCATTGAGCGTTTTAATGGATTGTTTTTTATAAGATTATGGTCACGATAACAGGCCAATAAGTATCAAGAATGTAATTTTTCGTTCGAGCACAGCCGCTAGATTGTTATGCATTCTGATGTTCATTGTTTCTGTTAGAACATCGAAATCTATAAAATTAACCTATAAGATCTTTTGGCTATTAAAACAACAAGATGCATATCACCTTGATCGTAAAAAAACAAACTCTAAGTACTGCTTGCTATAAACCTTCTCGTTTTTTTCACAAAGCTTTGACTCGCCTATACCTAGTGGCTATGTCAAAATACTCGCCCTCATGACCACAACACATAAAGAACCACGGATATGAAATTCCAAGCAGCTATTTTTGATATGGATGGCCTACTCCTTGATACTGAACGCCTGTGTATGCAGATTTTTGAAGAAGCATGTCACGCGCAGGGTGTCCCTTTTTTAAAGGACGTTTACTTAGGCATCATCGGCTGTAACGCAAAAACTATCGAACAGATCTTTAAAAATGGTTATGGCGAAGATCTTGACTATCCGGCTCTAAATAATGAATGGCGTACTCGCTATAGCGCGATTGTTAAGAACCAAGCGATTCCGGTCAAAGATGGCGTGATTGAGCTGCTTGAATGGCTAAAGTCGAACGACATTCCAATCGCGGTGGCAACCTCCACGCAGCTTGACATTGCGAAGAAAAAGCTGGAACTTGCTGGCTTAGACTCTTATTTCACCTCATTAAGCACAGGCTGCGAAGTCACTAATGGTAAGCCTCACCCAGAGATCTACTTGCTGGCAGCAGAGCGCTTAGGCGTTGAACCTGAAACTTGCTTAGCGTTTGAAGATTCAAACAACGGTATTCGCGCATCGATGGCCGCCAACATGATCAGCTTCCAAATCCCTGATTTAGTCGAACCATGTGATGAAGTAAAGGCGCTTGGGCACACCATCAGTCCTTCTCTACATCACGTATTGGCACAGCTTCAACAAGCTGCAGCTTAAGCTTTCACTACCGTTGATAATGCTTTTATCAACGTAGACAAGCCTCTCTATCAAGCCGACTCACAGAGTCGGTTTTTTTGTTGGTATAGTTTTTATAAAAGATAAAAACTCACGCTTGAAACTGTTAAAGTCGATTTGAAATAAATGTTAGGTATTAAGCAACACAAGTAACGGAGACAGAGACGCGTGAAGGAAAAGTTTGAAGACCAACTGCTTGATTTTGCACAGCAAGAAATGACACAAGATGCAGCACACGACATCAGCCATATTAAGCGTGTCGTCAAAACTGCAAAAGCATTGTGTGCTCAAGAACAAGCTAAGCTTGAAGTCGTTTTACCAGCGGCTTATCTTCATGATTGTTTCACCTTTCCTAAGAACCACCCAGACAGAGCCCAAAGCTCGAAAATGGCAGCAGACAAAGCGATCGCTTTCCTTAAGTCTATCGACTATCCCGCGTCTTATCTTGATGAGATCCATCATGCCATTGTCACCCACAGCTACAGCGCCAACATCACACCGGAAACCTTAGAAGCGCAAATCGTCCAAGATGCGGATCGCCTTGATTCTCTCGGTGCAATTGGTATTGCTCGCTGCCTGTACGTAGGTCAAAGCTTTAACGCTGAACTGTACAACCACGAAGACCCGTTCGCGAATCAACGTGACTTAGATGACAAGCATTACAGCGTCGATCACTTCTACGTGAAGCTGTTTAAGCTCGCTGAAACCATGAATACCGAATCCGCCAAGTTAGAAGCTAACAAGCGCACTGACTACATGCGCGGCTTTCTTGAGCAGTTGAGCGCGGAAGTTTAGTGGCTTAGAAAAAGAGACACACGACAAGGAAAGAAGGATATGGAAATAAACCGCTTTAAGGCATCCGATGCCGACGAGATCGTCACTTGGTTCACATCGCTCGAAGACTATGTGCTTTGGGGAGGTCGAACCTTTGGTTGGCCGTTAGAAGCCGAATCGATTATCAAACGCTCTCAAGAACCTCAAGTTGAGCTTTATACCTTCTCTGAATCTAGTGATCTCTCTGAACCAAGTTCAAACAGCAATCACACTGAACTGATCGGGTTTATGGAGTTTCAACGTATGTCAGACAGTGAACTTCGCTTCTGCCGAGTCGCCATTCATCCAAGTCAGCGTGGTAAAGGATTTGGACAGTCCATGATAGAAAGTGCATTAGACGCTGCGAAACAAATCCCTGATGTCACCACCATCAGCTTAGCGGTCTTTCAGCAGAATATCGGAGCAAAACGTTGCTACGACAAAGCGGGCTTTCAAGTGGTCGACAAAGAACCAAAATGCAAAGAATTCAATGGCAACACCTGGCCTCTGTACCAAATGGAATTAAAGCTCAGCTAGCGTGTTTTACTCGGCTTGTTCGTTTTTATTAACAGACTTACTTTAGTTAACAGAATCGTTTTAATTGCCAGATTCGACCCCATATCTTAGAACATCGCATTAATTTGGAACCTTCAATGACCCAAGAAAAATTCGACACCATTTATCAACGTGCGGCCCATCGTAAAGGTGGAGCAGCCGAACTCGAAAAGATTGTTCGAGCACCTCTATCACAAGCCCAGCTATCACAAATCACCGACGACCGCTGGCTAGCAGCTTTTACTGAAAAGGTGTTCCAGTGTGGTATTTCTTGGAATGTGGTGAGAAAGAAATGACCACAATTTGAAGAAGTGTTCTTTGGATTCGACATCGAAAAAATGCTGATGCTGCCAAATGAAATGTGGGAACAGAAAGCGCAAGACCCGCGTATTATTCGTCACCTCACTAAAGTCATGACGATTCCTGCTAATGCCATGATGATCCGCAATGCCAAGCGTGAAGCGGATTCATTCTCACAAATGGTTGCCGACTGGCCTTCAGAGCGAATTACAGAATTGTGGGATTACCTGAAAAAACACGGCAAGCGATTGGGCGGAAATACAGGCGCCTACACCTTACGTCAAATGGGTAAAGACACTTTCATTCTGTCTTCTGACGTTGAAGCGCACCTGCGAAGTACGAATGTGATCGACAGCGGACGTAACACCAAGCGAGCCCAAGTTGCGGCAAGTAAAGCTTTCAACGAGTGGCAGCAGCAATCAGGTCGTAGCCTCAGCGAAATCAGCCAGATCGTTGCTTACAGCTGTGGTGATAACCGCGTTTAACAATCGTGAGAGTGGCTTAAAACGGAATATTTGGCACAGTTCCCTGCAAACTAAATGTTATAAGTCATTAACAAATAAGCGTACCTCGCACTTTCATCCGGTGGCATTGTATAGATAAATGTATACAATATAGATTAATACTCATGAATTATTCTCGACCAACTCGACTCGACTAAACAAGGGCCCTTATCTCTATGACAGCTCTCAAAAACTCTGTCTCCAAAGGTGTAAAAACAAAAGTAACAGGCCAGACTCAAGACGATGTTGTTTACTGCCATATCTTCGACGCAATATTAGAACAAAGGCTGCCACCAGCCACAAAATTAAGCGAAGAAGCACTAGCAGAAATCTTCGGAGTTAGCCGCACAATCATTCGCCGTGCCTTGCTGCGTCTCTCTTTAGAGCAAGTTGTGGTTATCCGTCCTAACCGAGGTGCCATGATTGCTGCGCCAACGGTAGATGAAGCCAAGCAAATCTTCAAAGCGCGTGAAGTGATGGAAATCGCTATCACAGAGCTTGCCGTTAAAAATGCAACCAAAGCGCAAATTGAAGAGTGCAGAAAGCTGGTCGCAAAAGAGAACTGCGCCTTTGAGCAAGGTGACTACGGCTCTGGTTTACGACTGTCTGGTGAGTTCCATATCAAGCTGGCTGAAATGGCAGAAAACGCTCCTCTGCTCGCTTTCCAACGCAGCCTAGTGTCACAAACCTCTCTGCTTATCGCTCAATACGAAACAGGTAATCACTCGAACTGTTCTTTAGATGAACACGAAGGGTTGCTTGATGCGATTGAGTCTGGTGATGAAGAACAAGCCGTTGAACTCATGCAGGAACACCTTAATCACATTCGTTCTAAGCTCAATCTAGACAGCAGCACAGCGTCTAGCGATCTGCATGTTGTGTTCTCTGATCTACTTAAAAGCAAATCGTAACAAACAATTGATAGCGAACCTCTAGCAATTGTTTGTTACCAACCTTCTTTTAGCAGCTTTTGTTAACAACTTTTTGTTAACAAGACGGGAGAGAAGTAAGCCACTGTGTTTACTTCTCTTTTTTGTGTCCTCTCCAAAAGACTAAACACAAAGATCGGTGCATTTTCACCTCTAACTCCCCCCTATTCAGACCTAAACGAAAAATTTGGTCTCGTTTACATAATTCCACAAACGCCAAAACCTTGCCTTTATTTTGTATACATAGCCAACAATTCATTCACAGCATAAAACTTAACACATCTAGTAAAAACCCATATAAAACATAGCTCTAAAAATAAAAAAGGATTGTATACAATCTAAACAAACACCTCATTGTTGCATTTTTGTAAATAAATAGTTGACCACAGGGTCAGGATGGATAATTATTGACCTAGAAGTCAAAAAGAATACACATGGAACAATGTCGATTTACAAGGAGGTCTCTTGATTACTTTTTTGCTCAATCAGGAAATAAGACGTGAAGACAATCTGTCGCCAAATATGACAGTGCTCAATTACCTTCGTACCAAGATAAATAAAACAGGTACCAAAGAAGGCTGTGGGTCAGGTGACTGTGGCGCATGTACCGTCGTTCTCGGTGAAGTAGTTGATGGACAACTGCAATACCGTTCGGTGAACTCTTGCCTTACATTTGTGTCAGCGTTACACGGTAAGCAGTTGATCACAGTAGAAGATCTGCAAAACCGAGATAAGTCATTACACCCAGTACAGAAAGCGGTTGTCGATTTTCACGGCTCCCAATGTGGTTACTGCACACCGGGCTTCATCATGTCGATGTTTGCGCTTGGTAAAAACAAACCAGATGCAAGCAAAGAAGACGTCATGGAATCATTGGCTGGTAACTTATGTCGTTGTACTGGCTACCGCCCTATTGTTGATGCTGCAATGTCGCTTTCAACAGACCAACCTTTGATTGATCAATTTGCTGAACTCGAGCGCAAAACCATCGAGAAGCTAGAAAGTATTCAAGACACCGAAGCCAACTTACGCCTTGGCCATCTCACTGCTTTTTCCCCGAGAAGTACCGATGAGTTGGCCAAGCTTTTCCAAGCTCACCCGAACGCTAAGCTGGTTGCTGGCGGTACGGATTTAGCACTGGAAGTAACGCAATTCCATCGCGAAATTGAAACACTGATCAGCGTAAACCTTGTTGAAGACATGAAGGTATGTGAAGAGACAGACACCGATTTAATCATTGGTGCCAACCTTCCAATCAGTGACTCTTACTCACTTCTGAAAAAACACTACCCTGATTTTGGTGAACTGTTACACCGCTTTGCTTCGCTGCAAGTACGTAACCAAGGCACCATCGGCGGCAATGTTGCCAATGCTTCGCCTATCGGTGATACGCCTCCCCTGCTGATTGCGCTTAACGCGAAAATCAAACTGCGCTGTGGTGATGAGTCACGCATCATGCCGATCGAAGATTACTTCATCAGCTACAAGGTGACAGCTCAAAAAGAGAGTGAATTCATTGAGCAAATCATCATCCCTAAACCAGCCAATGACAGTTTCCGAGCTTACAAGCTATCTAAACGTTTAGACGATGACATCTCTGCAGTATGTGGCGCGTTCGATATTCAAGTGGAAGAAGGCAAGGTAACACACGCTCGTATCGCCTTTGGTGGTATGGCAGCAACGCCTAAGCGCGCAACCCGTTGTGAAAATACGTTATTAGGCAAACCATGGACAGACGCTAATATTAAGTTAGCGATGCAAGAACTGTATAACGACTTTGAGCCGCTATCTGATTTCCGTGCAAGCCAAGAATACCGTTCATTGTCGGCGGCTAACATGCTGCGTCGCTACTTCATTGAACAACAGAACAAAAACAACCAAATCGAAACAAGGGTAACGTCTTATGTCTAAATCAAATTCCTCTGTTCACGAGAGCAATGCGATGACCCACGAAGAGATGGTTGCCATTGCAAAACAAGACCTAAAAACTGGCGTGGGTAAAAGCGTTAAACACGACAGTGCTGCCAAACAAGTAACGGGCGAAGCGGTATACATTGATGACCGCCTAGAGTTCCCAAATCAACTGCACGTGTACGCACGCCTGAGCACACAAGCACACGCGAAGATCACTAAAATCGACGTATCACCGTGTTACGAATTTGAAGGTGTGGCAATTGCTATCCAAGCCAAAGACGTACCGGGTGAGCTGGATATCGGTGCAATCCTACCGGGTGACCCACTGCTTGCTGACGGCAAAGTAGAATATTACGGTCAACCCGTGATTGCCGTAGCAGCAAACGATCTAGAAACGGCACGAAAAGCGGCACATGCAGCCATTATTGAATACGAAGAGCTACCTGCCATCCTTGATGTTAAAGAAGCGCTAGCAAAAGAGCACTTCGTGACAGAGAGCCACACTCAACAGCGTGGTGACTCAAAAGCAGCATTGGCAAAAGCGAAACACGTGATCTCTGGTGACCTAGAGATCGGTGGCCAAGAGCACTTCTACCTAGAAACTCAAATCAGTAGCGTAATGCCAACCGAAGATGGTGGCATGATCGTCTACACCTCAACACAGAACCCGACCGAAGTTCAAAAACTAGTTGCGGAAGTGATTGGCGTACCGATGCACAAAGTCGTGATTGATATGCGTCGTATGGGTGGTGGTTTTGGTGGTAAAGAGACTCAAGCAGCCTCTCCTGCGTGTATGGCAGCGGTGATTGCCCACCTGACAGGCCGACCGACCAAAATGCGCCTACTGCGTAACGAAGACATGCAGCAAACCGGTAAGCGACACCCGTTTTACAACCAATACACCGTCGGCTTCGACGACAATGGTGTGATTCAAGGTGCTGACATTACCGTTGCAGGTAACTGTGGTTACTCGCCAGACTTATCAAGCTCTATCGTAGACCGTGCAATGTTCCACTCAGACAACGCTTACTATCTAGGCGATGCAACTGTGGTTGGTCATCGATGCAAAACCAACACAGCATCGAACACTGCGTATCGTGGCTTTGGTGGTCCACAAGGCATGATGACTATCGAACACATCATGGATGAGATTGCGCGTTACCTGAAAAAAGATCCTTTGGAAGTACGTAAGGCGAACTACTACGGCGAAGAAGGCCGTAATGTAACCCATTACTACCAAACCGTTGAAGACAACTTTTTACCTGAGATAACCGAACAGCTTGAACGCAGCAGTGACTATCACGCACGTCGTAAAGAAATTGCTGAGTTCAACAAGCAGAGCCCTATCTTGAAGAAAGGTCTTGCTATCACACCGGTGAAATTCGGCATCTCGTTTACTGCGACTTTCTTGAACCAAGCAGGTGCGCTTATCCATATCTACACCGATGGCAGTATTCATTTGAATCACGGTGGTACGGAAATGGGGCAAGGCTTGAACATAAAAGTGGCACAAATCGTTGCACAGGAGTTCCAAGTCGATGTCGAACGTATACAGATCACCGCTACAAACACAGACAAAGTTCCGAACACATCACCAACCGCAGCCTCATCGGGCGCCGACCTCAACGGTAAGGCCGCGCAAAACGCAGCAATAACCATTAAGCAGCGCCTGATCGACTTCGCTTCTGCACACTTCAAAGTGTCTCCAGAAGAAGTGGTGTTTAAGAACGGCATGGTGCAGATCCGCGATGAAATCATGACCTTCAACTCATTTGTTGAACTGGCTTGGTTTAACCAAATCTCGCTATCGAGCACTGGCTTCTACCGCACTCCGAAGATCTATTACGATCACGAGAAGGCGCGCGGTCGTCCGTTCTACTACTACGCCTACGGTGCTTCTTGTTCAGAGGTCATCATCGATACTCTCACTGGCGAGAACAAGATTCTGCGTGTTGATATTCTGCATGACGTGGGCGCTTCACTGAACCCCGCGATTGACATCGGCCAAGTCGAAGGCGGCTTTGTGCAAGGTGTCGGCTGGTTAACGACAGAAGAGCTGGTATGGAACCAACAAGGTCGCTTAATGACCAATGGCCCAGCAAGCTACAAAATCCCTGCGATTGCGGATATGCCAATTGATTTCAGAACGCATCTTTTGGAAAACCGCAGCAACCCAGAAGACACAGTATTCAACTCGAAAGCCGTGGGTGAACCACCTTTCATGTTGGGGATGTCGGTATGGAGTGCATTGAAAGATGCGATTAGCTACGTAGCTGTTGATGGTGCAATTCCTAAGCTCAACACACCAGCAACGCCAGAGCGTATTTTGATGGCGATACAGGAAGTCTCTGAAACAGCCCCGACTTCGGTCGATGCTCAATCAGAAACGGCTTAATAAGGCTGATATCGAGCTTAGGAAGCAGAGAAGGGATTTAGGAGGACATATGTTTAAGGATAATTGGATTCACGAACTGGCAAAACTGGAAGAGAACTACGAACCATGTGTCATGGTGACAGTGCTTGAAGACAGAGGCTCAGTGCCACGTGATGCGGGTACCAAGATGCTTGTCACTCGTGACCGAATCATCGCTACGATTGGTGGTGGTCACCTTGAACATGTGGCCACTAAAATGGCGCGTGAAATGCTGATTGCCAGTGAAAAATCGCTCAAAGTGGAACGCTTTAACCTAGGGGCTCGTTTAGGCCAATGTTGTGGCGGAATGGCAACATTAAGCTTTGAACCGATTGGCACTCAACAGAACCACCTCGTGCTGTTTGGCGCTGGTCATGTGGCAAAAGCGCTGCTGCACATTGTCGCGACCCTACCCTTCCGTGTGACCTGGATTGATGAACGTGAAGAAGTGTTCCCTGACACGCTTCCTCACGGTGTCAAAAAGCTAGTCACCGACGATCCGGTTGGCGAAGTTAAACACATGCCACCGAACAGCTACTACCTAGTAATGACCCACAACCACCAGCTTGATTTCGATTTAACGAAAGCCATTATCGACCGTGAAGACAGCCGTTACTTCGGCATGATCGGCTCGCTGACCAAGCGTAAGAAGTTTGACTTCCGCTTAGAGCAACGTGGTTACAGCCAAGAGCAAATTGAAACTATGATTTGCCCAATTGGCATTAGCGCTGTGAATGGCAAACATCCCGCTGAAATCGCGGTATCGGTTGCGGGTGAACTGATCGCACACTATCAGGGCCAAGCGCTTGAACAAAAGCGCCCAACCAAACAATATCAAAATCAGGATTTGACCGATCAACACAGTCAATCAAGCGATGTAGGTGAACCTCCTTTGGAAGAGAAGATCGCCTAATACAAGTCGCAAAGCTTCAGTAGCCATAACGTTACTGAAGTCATTAAAAGGAAGTAAACATGACAACGCAACGCAAAGCTTATCGCGCCAGTATTTTACACAGCGTAGCCGACCCAAAGGACGTCGGTATCGATGAGTCTTACGACTATTTTGAAGACGGTGTTTTAGTGGTTGAGAATGGCCACATCGTAGACTTAGGTCATGCCGATGACGTATTGGCGCGTCAGCCTAAAACACTCGAAGTAAAAGAATACAAAGACAAACTGATCACCTCTGGTTTTATTGATACGCACATCCACTACCCTCAAACGGGGATGATCGCGTCTTACGGTGAGCAGCTACTTGATTGGTTAGAGAACTACACCTTCCCAGAAGAAAAACGTTTCAAAAACCCAGTCTACGCGCACAAAGTGGCGAAGCTATTTCTAGACGAACTGGCGAGCAACGGCACCACGACAGCACTCGTGTTCGGCACCGTACACAAAGAGTCAGTCAACGTGTTCTTTGAAGAAGCTGAGAAGCGTAACCTACGTATGATCGCAGGTAAGGTTTTGATGGATCGCAATGCGCCCGATTACCTCACCGACACTCCTGAATCTGGCTATGAAGATTCAAAAGAACTCATCGAGAAATGGCATAACCGCGGTCGCTTACACTACGCAGTAACGCCACGTTTTGCACCAACCAGTACGCCAGAACAGTTGGCGACGGTTGGGAAATTACTCGAAGAGTACCCAGACGTTTACATGCACACTCACCTTTCTGAAAACAAGAAAGAGATCGACTGGGTTCTAGAATTGTTCCCAGAACGCGACAGTTATTTAGATGTGTATGACCACTATGGCTTGCTGCATAAGCGTTCAGTATTTGCACATGGTATTCACCTATCAGACTGCGAATGCAAACGCCTAGCGGATACCGATTCTGCAATCGCCTTCTGCCCTACTTCCAACCTGTTTTTAGGCTCTGGGTTGTTCAAGCTACCAAAAATGGAAGAGCACGGTATTCGTGTTGGAATGGGAACAGACGTTGGCGCTGGTACCAGCTTCTCGATTCTACAAACCATGAGCGAAGCGTACAAAATCATGCAGCTTCAACAAGAGAAACTTCACCCTGCTAAATCGCTGTTTTTGGCAACTTTAGGTGGCGCACGTTCTCTGCATTTAGAGGATAAAATCGGTAACTTAGAAGTAGGCAAAGAGGCCGACTTCGTAGTACTGGATCTGCACGCGACACAACTGATGCGCTTCAGAATGGAACAAGCGACCAAGCTTGAAGAAAAACTATTTGTACTAATGAGCTTAGGTGACGACAGAACCGTCAGCGAGACTTACATCTACGGTGAGAAAGCCTACGACGTGAATTTCAAAGATTACAAAAAGCTTGTGAGTCCCGAATTCAAGTCCGAAGTGCGACACTTCCCCATTTAAGCAGCCATGCACATTTCTTTGAATATCACGGCTGGCTGTTTAAAGCCTAAACACTTCTTTGGCCTGTAATTTATTCTTGCCATGGCGAGAGATATCACGTCCTCACTAACTTCACGTAAATCAGAACCTTTCGGTACATATTGACGAAGCAGACCGTTAGCATTCTCGTTTGCTCCACGCTCCCATGAACTGTATGGATGTGCAAAGTA
>NZ_JAKEUW010000007.1:0-142364 GCF_022398115.1 Vibrio sp. Isolate22
AACGGGGGAGAGAGAATATCCCTTTAACCATCAAAGCTGTTTCAATAGCAGTATCAGAAAATTGAAAGCCTCTACCTCGTTTACCATGGTGACTTTTACATTGCCATGCTTCAACGGCTGAGTCGTCAATCCAAAACGTTACTGAGCCTCGCTTGCACAATGCTTCATTATACTCACTCCAGTTCGCTATCTTCTTCTTCGACTTACCCATAACAACACCATGCTTCTACTACATGGGATCAGATCGCAGGGCTGAGAAAAGGTTCCAACTGATTTAGTCAACAACGCCGCGTCGGTTCAGTGATTTAGCTATCACGACAGCACTCATGGTCAAACGAGTTTTTTCTATGCCATTGAGAGCGCTTCAAGGATTTATCGACTCGATATTTAGGCTAGCCCATGTACCGTTAAGTTGTCCGCATTACACCTGCATCAGTCGTAGAGCCAAGCAAGTTGAGGTTTCATTTAAGACTAAAACGAGAGGAGCGATACAGCACCTAGCCATTGATGCTACTGGCCTTAAGGTATGGCGANGCCGCGTCTCGGTTCAGTGATTTAGCTATCACGACAGCACTCATGGTCAAACGAGTTTTTTCTATGCCATTGAGAGCGCTTCAAGGATTTATCGACTCGATATTTAGGCTAGCCCATGTACCGTTAAGTTGTCCGCATTACACCTGCATCAGTCGTAGAGCCAAGCAAGTTGAGGTTTCATTTAAGACTAAAACGAGAGGAGCGATACAGCACCTAGCCATTGATGCTACTGGCCTTAAGGTTTATGGCGAAGGTGAATGGAAAGTCAAAAAACACGGTACTGATGGCAAGCGTAGAGTCTGGCGAAAGCTTCATATTGCCGTCGATATCAACACTCATGAGATCGTTGCTGCCGAGCTAAGTTTATCGACGGTTACAGATGGAGAGGTACTCCCGAACTTACTGAAACAAACACGCCGAAGTATCCTTGAGGTGTCTGGTGATGGCGCTTACGACACGAGAGCGTGTCACGCTGCTATTAAGATTAAGGGAGCCATTGCGCTTATTCCCCCAAGAGAAGGGGCAGCCTTCTATTGGAAAGAGCGGTATGGATACCACAAGCGTTCACTCTCAGAAACAGCGATGTATCGAGTTAAACAGTTGCTAGGAGGGAAACTGAGCTTAAGAAATTACAATGCCCAGGTGGGTGAAACTTACGCGATGATAAAAGCGTTGAACAAGCTTACTAGGTTAGGTATGCCTAAAACCTGTCGTATTGACTAAGAAATACGCGAAACGGGTTGGCTCTATATCTAAATTTAATTACGCAACAAAGCCAAGAGCACACGCAATTGGCGAAGTTGGATGCTATGCAAGTCATTACCTAATCTGGCAAAAGTGTGTCGAACTTAATGAACCCATATTAGTTTTCGAAGATCATGTTGATATTTATGCGGATACATTTCGGAATACTTTAGCAATCGCAAAGCAACATATTGAACAATGCGGGTATATTCGATTACAAAACAGTAATAACAAATTAAATTACCCAGTCTGTAAGTACGAGAAACAGAACCTAGTAAAATATTTAAAGGTACCTCAAGGGACAGCTGGCTATGCGCTATCTCCTACTGCCGCAAAAGCATTCATCAAACATAGTCAAACCTTTAGGCACCCTGTTGATGTATTCTTGAGAAACACTTGGCTCCATAATCAACCGATGTTTGGTGTCAATCAAGCAGGAATGCAACGAAATAGTAAGCCGTCGATCATTGGTAACCGTAAGCATCAAGGAGAAAAGAATTACTTTATTGCTTCAATGAAACTAATGAATAAGTTGAAAAGCATGGTGCTCAATCTAGTTACAAACATCAACCACTTGTTTACCTTGAATAAAGAGTACAGCCCAAAGTTTTAGAATAAAAACGAAATAATCCTGTATTCAAAAACAAAAATAGCGCTCGTTGCGCGCTATTTTTTATGACTGCAATTGGGGCTTACAGTGAATAGTAAGCTTTATACCAATCTGCGAAAGCTTTGGCGCCTTCTTGGATTTTAACTTGTGGTTTGTAGCCTACTGCTTCAAATAAGTCTTCTGTATCTGCATAAGTCGCGTATACATCACCAGGTTGTATTGGCATGAAGTTCTTCTTCGCTTCGATACCTAAAGCCGTTTCCAATGCTTCAACATAATCCATCAATTTAACTGGGCTACCATGACCAATGTTGAATACGCGGTATGGCGCAGAGCTAGTCGCTGGTGATCCTTGTTCTACCGTCCAATCTGGCTGTTTTTCTGGTATGCGGTCCTGCACACGGATAATACCCTCAACGATGTCATCGATATAAGTGAAGTCACGCATCATGTCGCCGTTGTTATAAATGTCGATCTCTTTACCCGCCACGATTAAGTTCGCAAACTTAAACATCGCCATATCTGGACGACTCCAAGGGCCGTAAACCGTAAAGAAACGAAGACCTGTTGTCGGCACATCGTATAAATGAGAATAGGTATGCGCCATTAGCTCATTCGACTTCTTAGTCGCTGCGTATAATGAAATCGGGTGATCAACGCTATCTGCCGTATGGAATGGCATTTTCTGGTTCAAGCCATATACTGAGCTTGATGAAGCGTACACTAAGTGTTCAACCTTGTTATGACGACAACCTTCCAAAATAGCTAAGTGACCCACAAGGTTACTGTCAGCATACGCCATTGGGTTATCTATGGAGTAACGAACGCCAGCTTGCGCCGCTAAATGAATCACACGGTCAAATTTTTGCTCTGCGAAAAGCTCAGCGATACCTTCTCTATCAGCGAGATCAAGCTCGATAAAGGTAAGGTTTTCATGTTCGATACGCTTAAGACGATCATGTTTCAAAGAGACTTCGTAGTAGTTATTTAGGTTGTCAATACCGATAACCTCATGCCCTGCCGCACATAGTCGCTCTGCCACTGCAGAGCCAATAAAACCAGCCACGCCAGTTATTAAATATTTCATTCGATTCTTCTCTATTCATATCAATCATGTAATTGTAGCCAGTAGACCACATATCTACTAGCAATAAAAAGTGAACACGAGTTCAGGTTTTCTATACTTGACAGTCTTCGCAATAAAACGTATTACGCTGTCCGATTTTGAGTTCTTGAATCAGCGCTTCACAGCTTGGGCACTTTTCACCTGCTTTACCATATACCTGCAGATCTTGCGCGAAGTAGCCTGGTTTACCGTCAGCCTGAGAGAAATCTTTCAGCGTCGTGCCACCTTGCTTGATAGCCGTTGCGAGGACTTGCTTGATCTCATCGGTTAACAAGATCCATTCGGCTTTGGTTACTTTGTTTGCTGATCGTAGCGGGTGAATTTTTGCAGAGAACAAGGCTTCGTTAGCGTAGATATTCCCGACACCGACCACTACTTTGTTGTCCATGATGAACTGCTTGACCGCAACTTTACGCTTTTCTGCCTTTTCGGCGATGTAGTCAGCATTAAAATCGTCTGTTAACGGCTCAGGTCCAGAGCCAAGCAACACAGAGTGAACTTCATCAGGCGCCGACCACAACCAAGCGCCAAAACGACGCGGATCGTTATAGCGCAGTACTTTGCCATTAGTGAGCTTGAGATCCACGTGATCGTGCTTTGCCGCCGGGAAATCGGCATCTAATACGCGCAGTGATCCAGACATTCCAAGATGAACGATAGCAGTACCTGTATCAGTTTCAATCAACAGGTACTTAGCACGACGTGAGATCGCACGAATCACCTGCCCTTCTAGCTTTTTAAGCTCTTGTGGGATATCCCAACGTAGCTTTGGCGTACGAAAGGTCAGTGTCTTAATAGTCTCGCCGACTAAATGAGGCGAGATCCCCATGCGGCTTACTTCGACTTCGGGTAACTCAGGCATAATCTAATCGTCCGATGTTGAGGGATTGTCTTGGCTAAGACTTGGAAACAGGTAGCTCTCTTCAATGGACACCGCTAACCACTGATCATTCCAGTTTTTTAACAACCAAAACTCAGGCAGCTGATAATAAGTAATGCGTTGCGGCTCTTCTTGGTCTTGATACCACACTTCTATGGTATGCGGAGTGCTGAGCTGAGAGGCAAGGTCAGTATAGGTTTGTGAGTCCACCTCGGTACCAACAAGCTGCTGCCAGCGCTGAGCGCGTTCTTGAGCACTAATGCTTTCGGCTGGAACGGGACTTTTTAATTGATAGCTCCACTGACCATCTTCGAGTACCAATGACCACTTAGTAAAGTGCAACGCTTGCAGCTCGGCTCCAGGATTTAGCAGATATGGATAAGGACTACTAACCTGTTGCTCAGGTCCTGGCTCGATAAGATACGCTTTGATCAAAGTAGGAAGGTTGAGCACCCCAATAAAAGCGATCACGCTTAACATGAGTATGTTGTTCCACCTACGTCCACGATATCTCATCCGATTCTGCCATCTAACCTATTGAGTCTTCAGTATATCGTGAAAGTGGCGATACTTTCTATGTTGCTATTTGTGTTCGCTAGATCCTTTGAACACCAAGGGAGACATGGGCTAACCAAATTTTAGATATAAAAAAACCCAGCGATTAAGCTGGGTTTTTCAATTCTTTCTTCTACTGACGAAGAGCCAAAAAAGCATCAATTACTTGATTTTCGCTTCTTTGTACATAACGTGTTGGCGAACTACTGGATCAAACTTTTTGATCTCAAATTTGCCTGGCATGTTACGCTTGTTCTTATCAGTTGTGTAGAAGTGACCAGTACCTGCAGAAGATACTAGACGAATTTTCTCACGAATGCCTTTAGCCATTGCTTAATTCCTCTTAAACGTTTTCGCCACGTGCACGAATATCAACAAGAACAGCATCGATGCCTTTCTTATCAATGATACGCATGCCTTTAGCAGTTAGACGTAGTTTAACAAAACGTTTTTCGCTCTCTACCCAGAAACGATGAGTTTGTAGGTTCGGCAGAAAACGGCGCTTAGTAGCATTGCGTGCGTGTGAACGGTTGTTACCCGTTACTGGACGCTTACCAGTTACTTGGCATACTCGGGACATGAATGTCTTCTCCAATCGTTTCAGCTCGATATCAACCTTGGTGGCCGAACCTCTCTATCAATTAAAATAGAAGGTAAAAACCGTTATGGAAAATCCATACAAGGCTATCAAAGGTCGCGCATTATACTAACTTGACACGCATTGCTCAAGACCCGAACAGATCCTTTTTGCGGATTTCGTGATCTTTTTTTGTGCAGCGCAGCTTGCTTGAGTAATCAGAGCTGATTTTAGGTCTAAAAATGTGGGCGGAATGATAGCAGATTTAACGTAGTTAACAACCTAAAATGTGATTCAAATCCATCCGCGCTCGGCAAAAGAGACAACTTCACCGTCTCCGACCACAAAATGGTCGAGAATTCGAATGTCCACCAGCGCCAAAGCATCAGTCAATCTACGAGTTATTCGCCTATCCGCTTGGCTTGGCTCTGCGATACCAGAAGGATGATTATGTGCCAATATGAGGGCGGCTGCATTATGGTGAAGCGCCCGCTTAACGACCTCTCTGGGATAAACCGATGCAGCATCAATCGTCCCCTCAAACATCACTTCATCCTTTATTACCCTATTTTGGTTATCAAGAAACAGAATATAGAAGGCTTCTCGCTGGCGGTCGCGCAGCATACTCGACAGATAGAGTTTGGTATGACTCGGGCTGGTCAGTGCATCGCCTCGAGATAAGGTCTCTGCGAGGTAACGCTGCGTCATCTCTAATACAGCTTGCAATTGAACATACTTCGCTTGCCCCATCCCTTTATGAGCA
The DNA here is from genome assembly GCF_022398115.1 of Vibrio sp. Isolate22. Taxonomy (NCBI): domain Bacteria; kingdom Pseudomonadati; phylum Pseudomonadota; class Gammaproteobacteria; order Vibrionales; family Vibrionaceae; genus Vibrio; species Vibrio sp. Isolate22. The sequence goes on from NZ_JAKEUW010000007.1 coordinate 5,790, forward strand.
CAGAACTCAGCTTGTGTTGCTGAAAAAAGGTGCCTGAGCGAACCAAAGTCCTTGAGTAGCTTATCTGCCAGCTCTAGAACGTTCATTCCTTGCGTGCCCGTTCGAAGAAAGATGGCTAGCAGCTCAGCATCACTCAAAGAATCTGGCCCTCGAGTAAGTAGTTTCTCTCTTGGCATCGACTCTGCGGGCATTTTATTTATCGGCATAGAGGAGCAAATCCATTGCTTATGAACATAACCCATCAGCGTAACCAGCTAGTATCCAGAGATCCTTTAATAGAGATAAAGTCAGACGAGCCACTAACAAAAGCGTGTAATTGATAAGTTTGATAACGCCAATTTGATGAGCGTCAAGTCTGTTCAAGTTCTGCTTCTAGGCACTCATCCTTTGTTCTGATATCGTAAGTCGCAGAAAAATTAAGGAACAGAATCATGCAAACACAGGTTAATCCACTGAGTAACGCTGACCAACCAGGCCTAGCAGGGAAAAAAATTCTTCTTGGTATTAGTGGTGGTATCGCTGCTTACAAATGTGCCGAGCTGACTCGACGCTTGGTTGAACGTGGGGCACAAGTGCAGGTCGTCATGACCAACGCAGCTAAGGAGTTCATCACTCCACTGACCATGCAAGCGGTCTCGGGAAGGCCAGTGTCTGATAGTTTGCTTGATCCTGCTGCTGAAGCTTCAATGGGTCACATCGAACTCGCAAAATGGGCTGACTTAGTATTGTTAGCACCGGCGACTGCCGATCTTATTGCACGTATGACTGCAGGCATGGGCAATGACCTACTGACCACTTTGGTTTTAGCGACCGATGCGCCAGTTGCGGTATCACCAGCAATGAACCAGCAAATGTATAGCCACCCAGCCACTCAAGAGAATATTGCGACACTAAAACGTCGTGGTTGTGAAATCTGGGGGCCAGCGGCTGGCGAACAAGCGTGTGGTGATGTAGGCATGGGCCGCATGTTAGAGCCAATGCAGCTTGTGCACCGCTGTGAAGGCTTCTTCCAACCTAAACCACTTGCTGGCCGCTCTGTACTTATTACTGCAGGGCCAACTCGTGAAGCCATTGACCCTGTACGTTACATCACAAACCACAGCTCAGGCAAAATGGGCTACGCGTTAGCTGAAGCCGCAGCTAAACAAGGCGCAACGGTCACTTTAGTGAGTGGGCCAGTGTCACTCGCTACTCCGGACAAAGTGACTCGCGTCGATGTCGATAGTGCTCAACAGATGTTTGATGCCGTTACTGATCACGCCGCTCAACACGATGTTTTCATCAGCTGCGCCGCGGTTGCTGATTACCGCCCTGAGACCATTGCAGACCAGAAACTTAAAAAAGTAGATGGCAAAGATGACATGACGATTCAAATGGTGAAAAACCCAGATATCGTCGCTTCTGTCGCGGCAATGACTGAAGGCCGTCCATTTACAGTGGGGTTTGCGGCTGAAACGCAAGATGTAGAGAAATATGCCCGCGGTAAGCTAGAACGAAAGAACCTCGATATGATTTGCGCTAATGATGTTTCTGTCGAAGGTCAGGGCTTCAATAGTAGCAGTAACGAATTGCACCTTTATTGGAAAGGTGGCGATAAATCTCTGCCATTGGATAGCAAAGGTGCGCTTGGGTTCCAGATCCTTGAACAGATCCAACAACTGCTAGAAAAGCATCACTAACTCACTGATTAGAGCAATATTGTCGGATAAATAGACAATTTTGAGCTGACAATCTGCTGACACCTCTCGATTCTGTTGACCTAGGGCTTACAAAACTAGGAAACAGAATTGAATGGTGTTTATAATCCTTCTTCACTCAATCCTCATCTTTAGGAAAGGAAGTAAATAGATGGCTGGTACTCGAAAATCAAACCGTCGTGAAGAAATCCTACAAGCTCTCGCACAAATGTTGGAATCGACCGAAGGTGCTTCTCGTATCACGACGGTAAAATTAGCCAAGCAAGTTGGCGTTTCTGAAGCAGCACTTTACCGCCACTTCCCTAGCAAAGCTCGCATGTTTGAAGGCCTTATCGAGTTTATTGAAGAAGCCTTAATGTCTCGAATCAACCGCATTCTGGATGAAGAGAAAGACACGCTAGAGCGCATACGCCTAGTACTGCAACTGATCTTAGTTTTCTCAGAACGTAACCCAGGCCTGACTCGAATTTTATCTGGCCATGCTCTAATGTTTGAAAACGAGCGGCTACGTGACCGCATCAATCAACTGTTCGAACGTATTGAGACTCAACTTCGCCAAATTCTGCGCGAAAGAAAGCTTCGTGAAGGGAAATCATTCCCAGTTGATGAGAAAATCTTAGCGGCACAATTGCTCGGCCAAGTTGAAGGCAGCCTGAATCGCTTTGTACGTTCTGACTTCAAATATCAACCGACAGAAAACTTCGATGCTTATTGGGCACTACTCAGCGCTCAGATTAAGTAGCAATCCAACTTTAAGTGATGGTTATGACGAAAACTTCTCCGACAAGCAGCACTGCACAACACGTTATTACTAAGCCGCCTTTTACGCTGGCACTACTCCACCCAAAATATTGGGGAGTATGGTTCGGCTTTGGGTTGTTGGCACTTATCGTTAACGTTCTACCTTACCGCCTGTTATTACTATTAGGCCGGTCATTGGGCACTTTGGGCGCTCGTTATGGCAAAAAACGCGTCGCAGTCGCCACTCGCAATTTAGAACTCGCCTTCCCAGATAAACCAGCAGATGAAGTCGCGGCGATGGTAAGCGAGAACTTTAAGAATACGGGCATGGCGCTGATCGAAACCGGCATTACGTGGTTCTGGCCAACATGGCGCTTTAAGCGAATCTTAGTAGATAAAGACACCCAAATGCTGCGTACGCACAAAGCCAATGGCAAAGGTGTTCTTCTTTGTTGTGTGCATGCCTTGAACTTGGAGATCACCGCGCGAGCAATGGCTGTACTCGGTATTCCTGGCTTAGGCGTGTATCGTCCACACAACAACCCTGCTTATGAGTTCATTCAATACCGCGGTCGCACCCAAAATGGCAACCGCCTCATTCACCGTAAAGATGTGAAGCGCATGATCCGAATCCTGCGTCAGGGTGAGATCCTTTTCTACCTTCCTGATCATGATTACGGTCGTAATAAATCTGTATTTGTACCGTTCTTCGCCGTGCCTGATGCGTGTACGACGACTGGTACTAGTATTCTGGCTTACACTAGCCGATGCGCGATTGTTCCAGGTTCTGGCTTTAGAAACGACAACGGCAAATATGAAATCATGGCCGATGAGTCCATCGAAGATAACTACCCGCAAAAAGATGAGAAAGCAGCTGCCGCTTACATGAACAGCTATCTTGAGAAGATTATCTTACGCGCACCAGAGCAGTGGATGTGGCTACACAAGCGTTTCAAAACCATGGAAGACCCAGAAGCTGAACGCGGTATTCGTTATAAATAGAGTAGCCGCCATAAATAATTGAACCAAAAGAAAAGGGGCTGATGATTCATCAGCCCCTTGTGCATTCTATTACTATAACAAATTGTATTAGATGCCGTACTGAGCGCGGTACGCTTTCACTGCTTCTAAGTGCGCTGCGTCTGTACCCTTCTCTTCAAGGAAAGTCACTAAGTCAGTCAGGCTAACGATAGAGATAATCGCACAACCAAAGTCACGTTCTACTTCTTGAATCGCAGATAGCTCGCCTTTACCTTTCTCTTGGCGGTCAATCGCAACAAGAACGCCCGCTAGATCAGCACCATTCGCTTGGATGATTTCCATCGATTCACGAATTGCAGTACCTGCAGTGATTACGTCGTCCACCAGCATGATACGACCTTCCAATGTGCTACCGACTAGGTTACCGCCCTCACCGTGGTCTTTCGCTTCTTTACGGTTGAAGCAGTAAGGCGTATCTACATCGTGGTGATCGGCAAGTGCAACAGCTGTTGTCGTTGCGATTGGGATACCTTTGTATGCAGGGCCAAACAGTACGTCAAATTCAATACCAGAATCCGCCAATGCTGCTGCGTAGAAACGACCCAAGCGCGCTAGGTCACGGCCTGTGTTAAACAATCCAGCATTGAAGAAGTAAGGGCTCTTACGGCCAGACTTTAAAGTAAACTCACCAAACTTAAGTACTTCTTTCTCTAGTGCAAATTCAATAAATTCACGTTGATATGCTTTCATGCTCATCCTCTATGTTTACTCAATAAAACTTAACTTACGCTCTGTAGTCCCCTTTCGGGTTTTACAGACAAAAAAATAGCCCCCAATTTGGGAGCTATTAAAAATGACTAGTCGGCCAACGCTGCTTTCTGCGCTTCGACGATATCGGCAATGCCCTTATTCGCCAGGGCTAAAAGCTTCATCAGCTCTTCATGGCTGAACGGTTCGCCTTCTGCAGTACCTTGAATTTCAATCATCTTACCGTCTTCCGTCATTACAACGTTCATATCGGTATCGGCTGCTGAGTCTTCAACATACTCAAGGTCACACAGTGCTTCTGCACCAACGATACCCACTGAAACTGCCGCTACGTGGCCTTTCATTGGGTTCTTTTTCAGTTTACCGCTCTCTAGTAGGCTCTTGATTGCGTCAGCCATTGCTACGCTTGCACCAGAGATAGACGCAGTACGTGTACCGCCGTCTGCTTGAATAACATCACAATCAACAGTAATCATGATTTCGCCCATCGCTTTAAGATCTACAACAGCACGTAGGCTACGAGCGATCAGACGTTGGATTTCCATCGTACGACCACCTTGCTTACCGCTCGCCGCTTCACGACGGTTACGAGTGTGCGTTGCACGTGGCAGCATACCGTATTCAGCTGTTACCCAACCCTTTCCTTGACCTTTCAACCAACGCGGTACGTTTTCTTCTACCGTCGCATTACATAGAACTTTAGTGTTGCCGAACTCAACTAATACAGAACCCTCAGCATAAGCTGTGTAGTTACGAGTAATTTTAATTGGACGAATTTGATCTACAGCGCGGTCATTTGGACGCATTGGTATCTACCTTATTAACAGTCTGAAGTGATTTACTATCGAAAGCGTGCATCACCTAAGAAAGGGGTGAGACATATTTGATTGGGGCGAGATTATATAGCAGTTTACTGTGCAAAGCTATTTACCATTCGAAGACACTGTTCATGAAAAGCGATTCCTTAGCGAAAGTGATGAGCTTCGGCTGTCACCCGTAACGTGATACTATGCGTGCGCGTTATTTTCAGAATGATAAAAGACAGGAAAATTCGATGATTTATAGTATGACCGCGTACGCACGCAAAGAAGTAAAAGGCGATTGGGGCAGCGCAGTATGGGAAATCCGTAGTGTAAACCAACGCTACCTAGAAACTTACTTCCGTATGCCTGAACAGTTCCGTGGTTTAGAGCCAATCCTACGCGAACGTTTCCGTAAACGCCTAGCGCGCGGCAAAGTAGAATGTAACCTACGCTTTGAAGCTAACCCAGCAGCAAAAGGCGAGCTAAGCATCAACGAAGGTTTAGCGCAGCAAGTGATCAATGCGGCGAACCAAGTGATGACCATGACAGGTGAAGAGAGCCGTCTGAACCCATTCCAAGTAATGAACTGGCCTGGTGTGATGGAAACGCCTGAGCAAGACATGGATGCGATCAACCAAGACCTGCTAGCAGCGTTCAACGATGCGATTGCTGAGTTCATTGATGCTCGTGCTCGTGAAGGTGAGAACATGAAGGCGCTAATCGTACAGCGCTTAGATGCGATCACTGAAGAAGTGGTAAAAGTACGTGCACGCATGCCTGAAATCCTAGAGTGGCAACGTGAGCGTCTGCTTAACAAATTTGAAGAAGCGAAGATTGAGCTTGAAGGTTCTCGCGTTGAGCAAGAGCTAATCCTACTCGCACAGAAGTCAGACGTAGCCGAAGAGCTAGACCGCCTAGACTCTCACGTGAAAGAAGCGAATGCAGTATTGAAGAAAGGCGGCGCATGTGGCCGTAAGCTGGACTTCATGATGCAAGAGTTCAACCGTGAATCAAACACGCTAGCGTCTAAGTCTATCAGCACTGATATCACTGCATCAGGCGTAGAGCTGAAAGTTCTTATCGAACAGATGCGTGAGCAAATTCAGAATATTGAATAAGGTATATTGAGTCTCTTTGAGCTTACTTAAGCTTACCAAGCCCCTGTAAATAGGGGCTTTTTTGTTTTCAGGAGATTTCAGGTCTTTGCCTCTGTTTTCAACCAACTGGTGAGTTTAGTGGTGAGTAGGATTGATCTAGTATGCCCTTAAATGGTGAGTAACTTTCCATGATAAGGAGAACTATATGGGCAAGCTCAACGCACGAAAAGTCGCTGCTTTAGCCAAAGATGAACCACGCAAAACCGCAGATGGCAACGGCCTCTACTTCGTCGTACCGGCTTCTGGAGAACCTTTTTGGATCTTGCGATTTTCAATCAACGGCAGTCGTCCAGAAATGACACTTGGGTCCTATCCAGAGCTATCCCTTGCTGACGCACGCGATGCAGCCTTCCAGCAACGAAAGCTCATCCAACAAGGTATCAATCCACTGGCAGAACGCCAACGCCGCCAATGGTCCGGCATACAAACCATAGATGACTTATTCAAAGACTGGTTTGAGCATGATCTTAAAGACAGGCTCAAGCACCCTAACATTCCAAAACGTGTTTACACAAAAGAGATCCGCCCAGTAATTGGGAAGCTTAAAATCGATCAGGTAACAGCATTAGATGTAAGAGAAGTCATCAGACGTATTGTGGATAGCAATCGGCCAACCATCGCCAACGACACTCTCATGTATATGAAGCAACTGTTTCGACATGCCAATAAGCTGGATCTTACCCAGATAAATCCCGCCGCCGCTTTTCGTGTCAATGACGCTGGAGGTGTTGAAGAGAGTCGCGCCAGAGTGTTAACTGAAGAAGAGATTGAGACTGTGTTTCGGGTGTTCAGAGAGAACAACGTGAGTTTTACTCGGGAAAACTATCTGGCCTGCTGTTTGTACTTAGTTTTGGGAGTCAGAAACAGCGAACTCTGCCAAGCCCCTTGGAGTGAAATCGACCTAGATAAAGCCATCTGGGAGTTACCAGCCAGCCGCAGTAAAAATGGCATCCCGTTGACCATCCCGCTTCCCACCCAAGCTGTCAATTGGCTGCAAGAGCTCAAGATCAGGGCGCTTGATTCAGAGTATGTCTTTCCAAGCAGACGTCGCAGCAAAAGAGCACACATGGGCTCAGACACAATCACTACAGCGATTAAATATCTGTTTGGTCAGGACAAAGCAAGACCAACCAAAAATAAGATGGAAGGGGTTGATTACTTTGTTGTCCATGACCTGCGTCGTACCTTCAGAACACTGGCTTCAGCCGAGGGCATTGATGGTCAAGTGGCTGAAAGGTGTCTAAATCACAAACTCAAAGGGGTTGAAGGCATCTACAACCGCCACGATTTTCTGGAGGAGCGACGAGAAGCACACCAGAAAGTTGCAGATCGTATATGCCACTTACTGTGATCGACAAGGGTACGCATTCTTAAATGCATCATACAGATTTACCCTTAAACCAGGCCCTGTAAGCAATGTACTGGGCCCTGGAGTAAAATCAGGCTGTTCTCGATACAGCAGCTCAAGGGATCGATCGACATGAGATCTTACTGATTCAAACTGAATGTTTCTTGGTAAGCAAAGCTGACCATTATCTTGAGGCATACTGACCCAACGCACGACATCATTTGCTCTTTTAAGATCAGGGCGAAGTAACGCCGCATCTTCAACCCACTGAGTCCAAAAAGAAGCTGATTGCAAAAAACCTTTTAGGAAAAAGTTGCACGCTTGGTTAGGCTGACCACACATCTGCTTCCAGTCACCATATGTGAGCTCATAACTAGGCACAGCATATGCTTGGGCAGATAAACCTACAGATAAACATACACTGAGGACTTTCAACGGTACACCACTTCTCATTTTTCTTTTAAGTGCAAACTTACTAGGCATTTTTGCTCTCCATGACTATTCCATCAACCATAAAGCTTAGATATCCTAAGTATACAGAATCATAAAAAACTTAGAAGATCTAAGCATCTAGAGATTGTCGATGAATGTAATTTGCCAAACCCAAGCCCCCTACCAATACGCCTTAAAGAGGCAAGAACGCGAGCAGGCATCAGCCAAAAAACGCTCGGTATTCGTATTGGTATGGACCCAAGTGTGGCGAGTGGACGCATGAACCATTATGAGAAAGGCCGCCATACGCCTGATATCAACACGTTAAGAAAAATGGCAGAAGAACTAAACGTACCCATTGCGTTCTTTTTCTGTGATTCGCAAAAGACAGCTGAACTTCTATGCCTTATAGAAAATCTCTCAGAAGAAGAAAAAAGCACACTAATTCAAAAATTAGCTAGCAACCAGCCACACACCTCAAGTAAATCCTAAATTCACTGGGAAATTGGGATACATGGGAAATAGGGAAAACTATCCATCCTTGTTACTCCCACCCCGCTTTGCCTGATATGCGGCATACCAATACACTCCTCCAACGGCAGCTATCGTCAAAAGCAGACCCGCGAGCCAATACCAAAGCAAATCCATACAGCCTCCTTAAATCGTTGAATCAAATGGGTCGCAGCTAATACCACCACAGTCAAAACTGGTATCAATGCTAGTCATACTGTCATCCCCAAACACATTGCCACCGACATCAATACAAGAATTTTCCATCATGGGAAGGCCACTTGCTGGGTTGATATCACCACACCAAAATGAAGAGCTCGAATCAGAACTGGCATCTGCGATATCTGGCATCAGTTCCGCACTCGCCGCGCTGACCAATCCAGCTCGGTATACTCCTGAACTTAATAAGCCAGATGCCGAGCTAGCTCCCATCGATATCGATCCATGCCCTTGGAACCGTCTCGCCTTGTTATTGCTGGCTCTGGGCCTGCCATAACGTCGATGTAGCTTGTTCACGCAATAAGCTGCGGTAAACAGGATAATCAAAAATGAAATTGGGCTGGGCAAGGCAAACAACAGCGTCACAAAAAGAACCAATTTTACTATCACTTTGAGCGGCCAAAGCCAATCAACACGCATCGTTGTCTCCACCTCTTTTTCGGTGAAAGCATGAGGTTCAATACCAGCACTGCCAGGGTGCTTTGAAGACACGTCAGCAGAAACGGCGTTCATCTTCAGAATCATGCTGCCTCCTTAGCCATAGAGTGACTCAAATGGGAAAAAACTGTCACGACCAGCGAGTGAGTCTCCTGTGGCACTAGCAAGAAATATAGATCTCCCGTCGGATGGTGCCAGACTTGGCTGCCATCGTCTCCGTACTTCAGCAGTTTCTGAAATCGTGTACGATCTGAGAGTCTCGCTTGGCGAAGTTCGGGGTTACAAAGCTGACGTTGCAGGCTCAACCATGGAAACTTCGTATACCCGTGACGAAAGCGCTCTTGGTAACGCTGTATTGCATGGCGACTGATTGCAACAGGCCCTAATACTGGAGAATCAAACACAGGTTGAGGTAAGCGATATGGTTGGATCATTGGTATCTGGTCAGTAGAAGCAGCAACACCGACAATTTCTTCAGGATTGAGTTGCACTCCATCCAGCCACGTCTTCAAATACTGACTGGCTTGCCGCAACTCATTACTTGAGCTCTGCTTCAAAGACCGAAGGGTCGCACACGAAAACCCTATCTCAAGACTTTTACCGCTGCCTAGACGATGGCCGAATACCTGACGGTCCCAGAGCAAATAGCGTGCTACAGTAAGCTCTGCAACTGCTATACGATGCTCAATCTGACTTACGCGTACATCAATCACACCATTTTTTGATAAACCAGAGAACCACGCTACGCTCACGTTAAACTTACTGGTAGCAATTGTTTGAATTTTCAATTTCATCATATAAAACCCCTCCTATTTACTACCAAAATATCACGTCTTTTAAAAATGCAACCTCCAAGCTGAAAGCAACAAAAAAGCCTTCCCAACAAGTCTGGCAAGGCTTAATAAAATATCAACCAAGATTATGATTTAATTAACTTTGTTTCGAACAAACATTTCAATTTTATCTACAGGACCTACAAGCTGTAATAGCTTCTTCTCAAATTCTGAAATAAAGTCTGCACGCACTTTCATTTCCTCTATTTGTAGGCATATGTGGTAATACATTTGCCGTTCCCAGTTAGCGACGTTACTCATCCTTTTTTGCTTTAGAATGTTACCTGTTAACATTTCTAATTTTGCTGGTTTATCTCTGTTGAAAACTATAACTTTAAACCATTGGAAGTTAGGTAGGTTATCCTCGATGTATACTGTAAACACAAACCGAAAAGGTTCCTGTCCGGTGTGCTCTTTCTTTAATTTATCCCTGTAATTGTTGAATGACTCTTCCAGAGCGAAAGCTGAGCGTTTTAAATCACGTCGCTGTACGATTAACTCATCTTTCATTTTCGAAATGTACGTAGATAACAATACAGAATCATGGATATTGATCGTTAGGCTATTTAAATCAACTTGAATATCTTTATCAAAAATACCGACTAATGGCTCTTCTAAACTCATTTGGGTTCCTCCATCAACTCAAAATGAGCTCGCAGCTTGATAAAACGACGCTGACACATTTCAACTTTTTTTCTGATGTTATCCATCTCATGTCGGATTTCTCGGAGAAGCTGGAAAGCATCCTCTGCATAATTGATTTTCACCTTTTCCCAATCTTGAGCTTTAGAAAAACTGCTTGGGCGATAGCGACTACCAGGCCCCTTCGGAATATGTACTGACCTAACTTTTTGGTGTTTGTTTTTTCTGCGCTTCATGTCTTCTTCATCAAGAAAAACATTGAGATACCATGAGGCCTCAAACTTATTATCTTTAACCCTCACACGGCAGCCAAACCGTCCAGGTACTTCCGAAATGTCAGGTGAGCGATAATGTCGGTTAAAACGCCAAAAATTACTAGCGAAACAACTAGCCATAAATTCGAGTCGAAATGGCTCTTGGCGTGTAATCTTAATAATTTCGTCGAGGAGCATTTCCGACTGGCTCAGAGCCTTCTCAAAATACTCTGACTCATTAAATTCATCACGGTAATGGGCTAACTGATGCCAATTAAACGCCAATCTATCCTGCTCAATGTAGTCTTGCATAATAAGCCTCCTTCTGTATGACTGCTACGAGCTACAGTCTACCGAGACTTTCTATTTCGGTTGCACTCTGGAAATGCCCATTCTGGACAGTTTGAGAGACTTTTAGTTTCAATGCCCCAATAATAATGCTGCACATTGATAGAACCTCCTTACCGGAACCTAACCAGTCACTTTCCAATAAACTATCTAATGTGGGGCCTCGGTGATTACTTTCACCAAAAATAGTAGTAACGCTCTGGGGCTGCTAGATTTTGTTTCTAGAGCTATGTGGGACCTTGGAAATCAAAGCTGAAGCGGATGGAACATTAACTGGTATTATCCAAACTTATGTGGGGCTTTGTCTGCAAGTTTTCGATAGCACTTCTGACTTTCACATGTGAAAGTCCCAACGAATGCTGTCCATCTATGAATCCACAAGCAGCCTTGCGGCATCTTTTCGATTTAAAGCCTCCCCCTCTAACAGCAAGCAAATCAAAATGCGACTACACGGTTGTTTTTCGGTTAATGATAGTTCAAAAACGAACAACAGTTAAAACCTGCTCCAAAAGCAGATAGACCTCTCCTTCCCCTTCTGTATAAATGGCGCAACCCCTTGACTGATGGTAAATTAACCAAAACATATCTTTTGACAGAGAGGCTTAGGTGGCACAAGAAATCGAACAAAAAATCGGCTCTAGCACATTGACTTGGTTGCCATTAGATAATGTGCGCCTTTCTCATGAGGAGATACACGAATCCTGGTGTAATTCAAACTTCCTATTTAGGGAAGAAAATACCGCTAACGACGTTGAAGGGTTGAGGCCACCTCAGATAGGTGGGGTTTTTGCTGCTCTTGGTTTCGAAAGATCGGACGATACTAGTGCTGCTACTCTAGTGATGCCAACAGGAACCGGAAAGACGGAGACAATTCTATCCATCGTTGTAGCTGGTCATTTCAAAAAAACTCTAGTAGTTGTGCCTTCAGATCCATTACGGGAACAAACAAAAGAAAAATTTGTTCAGCTTGGTCTTTTAAGACAACTAGGGGTAGTAAATGACCAAGTGGCCAACCCTATAGTTGCGACAATAAAACATGGTGTGAATGATAAAGGCGATTTACAGGAATTATTAAAGTCTAATGTTATCGTCGCCTCTGCATCCGCACTATCAAAGTTTACGAATGGCTTTTTAGATAAACTAACTGCTGCCTGTTCTCACCTTGTGGTAGATGAAGCACACCATATAACCGCTGCAACCTGGGCAAGAGTAAAAGCAAGATTTAAGAGCAAATCAGTTTTTCAATTTACCGCGACCCCCTTTAGAAATGACGGCTCCAGAGTTGAAGGTAGAATTATATTCAACTATCCATTAAAGAAAGCGCAAGATGAAGGATATTTCAAACCAATACACTTTCATCCTGTCAGAGAATTTGTTGATGAACTTTCGGACAAGGCTATTGCAGACAAGGCTATTGAATTGCTCAGAGCTGATTTGAAAGACGGGCTTGACCATATTGTAATGGCTAGAGCCAGCACCATAAAAAGAGCTACGCAAGTATTTGAGCTGTATGCCAAGGAAAAAGACCTAAATCCCGTTTTAATAAACAGCAAAGTCAAAAAGAAAGCTAAAGTTCTACAAGCAATAAAAAATCGAAAGCACAAAATAATTGTATGTGTAGACATGCTAGGTGAAGGTTTTGACTTACCGCAGTTGAAAATATCTGCGATTCATGATCCTCATAAAAGCATCAACATAATGCTTCAGTTTACTGGCCGCTTTACTCGAACCACTAAAAATGTTGGGGATGCTAAGTTCATTGCTAACATTGCCAACCCAAATGTGAACGAAAGCTTGGAAGAGCTATATAAAGAAAACTCCGACTGGAACAATGTTATAAGTGATATTAGCTCAAGAAAGATAAGCGATGAAAAAGACTACCAAGCATTTAGGTCTGAGTTTTCAAGCCAAAGCAAGCTACTTGATCTTGGTTTAACTCCGAGTATCAGCACGACTGTTTATAGAATGCAGTTTGCCACCTGGACTCCAGATAAATTTCAGAAGTTCTCCCAAAAGCAGTTTCAGATTGTAGATTCCGTTATAAACGACGAACAAAACACCTTGGCATTCTCTGTTAAGTCTTACCTCCCCGTCGGCTGGACAAGTTCCAGAGAACTCTTTGATGAATCATGGGACTTGTACATTGCTTATTACGATAAGAACACCGATCTGTTATTTATTCACTCGTCAGCAAAAGACGGCTTGGTCAAAAGACTTGTAAAGTTGGTAGCGAAAGATGCTTCGCAAATTCAAGGAGAGCATGTTTTTAGAAGCCTTGCTGGATTGAAACGCTTGAAGCTTCAAAATGTCGGTTTAAACAAAAACAAGAAAGGTCTACGTTACTCGATGCACACTGGCACTGAGATCAACGAACAGATCCCCGATATCGAAGCCAATAGAGCGACGAAATCAAATATCTTTGGAAAAGGGTATGAAAAAGGTGAGCTCGTAAGTATTGGTTGTTCCTATAAAGGCAAGATCTGGGCGATGGACAGCGATTCACTGGATAAGTGGATTGCATGGTGCAAAGGAGTCGGTTCCAAGATCCTAGATGACTCGATCGACACCAACGAAGTAATGAAAACAGCTATGCAGACCGAAGAGCTTGAAGCTTATCCAAATATCCCCCCCCTTTCTATTGAGTGGCCCGTGCCGTTGCTTCGTAAAAATGAAACAAAGGTAACAGTCGCTTCTGCCAATTGGGAATGCAACTTAATTAACTGTGAGCTGTTAGTTGCAGAGGTGCAAGATGGTAACGCTAACAGCCTAAACATCGCTTTGCGAACCGAGCATGGCGATAGTCAGATTACTGCGACTATAGCGACAAAAGGCGAAGCAATTTTCAACTCACACGACAATCTAGATATTAAGTTTGGAGAACAAACACTTCGGTTATCTGAATATTTTAACGAGAATCCACCCACCATATTTATGGCAGATACTTCTGTTGTTGATGGAGGATTCAGATATTACCCAAATGAAGAGTATGCATATCTTTATGAGCGTAACAACACGGAAGACTGGGACTGGTCTGGCGTGGATATTTCGGTTGAATCTCAAACTCCGGATAAACTCGAAAATTCAATTCAATACCACACGATTCGACAGATACAAGATGATTATGATTTGGTGTTTGACGATGATGGCGCTGGTGAAGTTGCTGATATCGTGGCAATTAAAAATATAGACGATAAAGAACTTACCATTGACCTTTTCCATTGCAAGTATTGCTCTAAGAAAGATGGTATTGCGACTCCTGGAGCAAGAGTTGATGACGTGTATCAAGTTGCTGGACAAGCTGAAAAAAGCGTCAAGTGGTTCGCTGATAAAGAGAAGCTAATTTTGCGTTTGATGGACAGAGAACGTGCTAGGCTTAAACAGAGCAAGCCATCTAGGATCGATAAGGGCCGATATGAAGATCTTATTCACTTTGCAAAAGTTGCTAGATATGCTTCATTTAAATTAGGCATAGCCATTGTTCAGCCTGCAATATCAAAAATAAAGATGTCAGATGATCAGCTATCAATACTGGGCGCTACAGCGGCCTACATAGATGAAACAAGCGGCGTGAAGTTAAGAGTCATCATCAATAAATAGGCCTGCATTACCCCTTAATGCACAAGATAAAGGGATCAAAAACGGCCACCCAAGGTGGCCGCAATAAAAACAACGTTGAAGTAGCTTCTAAGAAATGTTTTCAGGTGAGCTATATTCCAGACAACTGCTTCCAGACTTTACGATAGTCATCTCCAGACATTGAAGCCCCTTCAGGACGAAGCCGCGACCAATCTTCAGAGCTCAATCCACTGACATAGCCAGTAGCAAGAGATGGTGCTGACGCAGTATCAGTGTCTCGATGCTGCTCTTTAAAGTCTGCACCCAATCTTTCAGCAATGCTGCGGGGAACAGAGTTCATCCGCATCAGAACACCTTCTTCAGATCTGACACCGTGATAAAGCATCGCAGGAAGATTATTCAAGGTTCGTAACTCTTCCTCTGACAGGCTGTCAAAATCAATACCAGCTGTTGGCATCTTACTTAGAGCAGACAAGCCCCAAGCACCATTATTCGCCAAGTCTCGGTATACCGCTTTGCAAGCATCAGACAAGTTTTTCGTAAGATCACCATTATCAAAGAACCGATTAGCAATGTCTTCAAGGGAAGACCCATCCACCCACGCCTGAGTAATATCAGCTAGTCGTTGATGCCCGATACCGTCTCCCTTAATATCGGTAAGCTTCTGAAGCTGCGGCACACGCATCATCACGCCCATCAAGTCAGGTAAGGCTGAACGCCCTGTTTCGCTCCCAAAGAGGCTACTTGGTTGCCAGTCCTCTATGGTCAGCTTGTTCTCAAGGTTCTTAAGTTCAAGCAATGCAGTGCGCACACCTTCCGGTGAAAAGCCGGTTGAATCCGCCAACGCTGCGTTCTCAGGATGCTCTGCAATCTTTCTAACATAACCCCTTGTCGCTTCGAGCAAAGCGTCTGCCCGTTGCTGAGACTGTGTATCTGATTTAGCTCGTAATGAACTAAATCCATAGGTGTTTCGCAGAAGTTGCTCGGCCTCAGCGATGACCTCGTCAAGGTTCCGCTTCTCATTCCATAGATGTGCGATATAGCTACGGAAATCAGCCCACTGTTCTTGGTGAATGACAGCTGAAAGATCATGCAGCCCCCCTGCTTCATCTATCTCTTCGAGCATACTTACCAAACGTGATAGAAGCTCACCAGTCGCATCCCGAACAAATTTCCTAATTTCATTAGGATTTTTTCCAGCCGCAATCCCAACTACACCCACACTATCATGGCCAATCCGCCCTGCTCGTCCTGCTAAATTCCAAAACTCACGAGACGACATTGGAACTCCATAGGGGTATTTAGGGCTCGCAAGAAAAACAGATGAAACAGGGAAGTTTAAACCCTGGGCAATCGTTGTTGTAGCGCACATAACCTTAATATGACCTTCTTCCGTAAGCCATTCAATAAGAGCCAGAGCTTCGGCTGGCAGGCCAGCATGATGCACTACTACACCTTTTTCCAGCATTCCTATAAGCTCAAAATCTGAGCTGATCTCTGTTCTCAAGAAGCGCTGTACCAAAGCAATCTCTTCTGGAATTCTATCTAGAGGTTCCAACTCCTCAGCAATTAGTCTGGCAACACTCCATGCTGATGGGATATTTTGCGCTACAGCAATGCTAGTGCCCCGTTTAGAAAATACTTTAGCCATAGCACCAGCTAGGCTATTTATACCGACTTTACTCATGCTCAATGAACTAATCGGTCGAATGCCATCCACATCGTGCTTGCCACGAAGATGAATCGTTCGTTGAGTGGTTGTTAGCGTTTCAAAGGTCAGCTTCCAGTTGCCACGACCTTCTGCTCGCTCAGCATCGAATAGGCCAACAATCCTCTCATTTGGCTGCCAAGCAGATGTACTAAGGCTGATGCTCTTACCTCTGCCTGAACCAAGCCACTGTGCTAATTCATTTGCATTTGGAACAAATGGCATCAGCAATAGGAAGTTGGCTCTCGAAGCTTCCTGCTTAATTGTCGCCAGCAGTAGCTCAATACGCAGACCGCGCTCGTTATCTTCTATGTTGTGCGCTTCGTCCATTACCAATAATGCTAATGGGCGCTGAACCTTCTTGTTACGCATAACAAGCTGCAACTTCTCAGGCGTTGCAACTAACACTTGGAAAGCTTCTTGCTCGCCTAAAAGGGCATCTTCAAACGCATCAACTTCAATTGCACCTGTAAGTTGCTCGACCTTGATGCCGAGTGGCCCAAAGTCAGAACGCAACCTTCTAGTGATCTGCGAAACGAGTGCTCTGGTTGGTGCAACATATGCAATCCAACCACCATCATCAGCAAACTGGTTGAGTGCTTGCAGCATTCTAAATTGCGCTAATTGCGTTTTACCGCCAGATGTAGGCATGTCGATTACGACTGCACGACTCGCTGGATCAAGCAGGTTTTGCTCTTGTAGCGCAGCTCTCTGCGGCGGTAACAACTCAAACATACTCTTGTGGCGGGTTACATGGTCAACAAACCGAGTCACTCTGGAATTAACGCTATGGGCAACCCACCACACCGAACCTTCAACCATTTTTCGGCTGGAGACATGCAACCAACGCAACAACATTTCTAGCTTTGTATCGCAAGATAATTGAGCAGCCTTAAGAGCTGCTTCAAAGTGCTGATCAAGCTCTGATTCGATTGCTAAAGGCTCACCTTGAAGCATATAGGTTGCAAGGCGCTCTGTCGCTTTCGCCCAGTGATACAAAGAGACCAAACGAATAGCTTCACTTTGTCTGGCTGCACCTTGAGCCTGATCTAAGAAGGCTCTTTCATGGCTAGCTTGATCGTGACGAAGACCGACAATGATTTCCGTGATTTGATCTAAATCGTCCCAAGACCGTTTACGGAGCAAGCGCACCCAGGCATCAAATAAACGGGAAACGATACGCTTATTCCAGACAGCATCCGCAACAGAAGGAATCTGAAGCTCTTGTTCATGCTCTTCAAACCAGCGTCTTAAATCTGTCCAACGGTCACCAGCGTAGGCTAACCCTGCCATGTGCAGTACATGGAAAATTCGCTGATCGGCATCATCTGGTATTGGCAGTGCTCGCATCAACCCAAAGGCTTTATTCGCACCTGCAATAGCTAGATTTTTTGTTTGTTGCTCAGTAGATGAAGGGCTCAATAATGTTGAAATACCTTCAATGGCTGCCAGCTCGTAAGCCGAAGCAACTTGTTCTATAGAGGCATAATCAACTTCGATATGCGCCCCCGTAAACAAACTACCTAGCGCACTATGTACTAAGCCGTCTTTTGCTGCATCAAAAGCGCTATCGCGAGTCGCAGAATCAATTGCCTGCACAGCCCAGTGATTGTCGACTGATTGCAGTTGCTCAAATGATAAGGTCATGCTTCCCCCTCATCATTCATTGCTGATTGTGCACGCGCTGGCAAGTTTGTAATTTCACCAGTAGGGATATGAATTGCATGCAACTCAATGTCTGTCTCTGGGGGACAGTCCACTGATAGGGCGCGAGCTCTACCCCGAATATCAGCTTCACGAGGCTCAGTATCACGCACTAGTACGCCATATACAGCAATATCAGTACCTTGTGACTGAACATACCGCTTAGCTGCACTTTGAAATTTGAATTGCCAAGGTTTGCCGCTAGCATGTAGGCCAAGATACTTAACCAAATCATTCTTAACACCCTTATCATCACGTAGACCAAATAGCTGATTACCAAGGCTCGTCATGACGCTAGGGGGAGAATTTTGATCATAGGATGTTTTTACCTCTCCAAAACTAAATCTATAAGGTAATTCTTGATCATCAAGTAGTTGAAGCCCAGTCAGGTCACAGCCTGCGGGGCTTGCATTGGAGTTCTTGAGGTCTCGTGATGTCGGCCAAGGATATTCACATCTACCACGCTTTGCGACAAATGCTTCTGCAATAGCCTCCCCAACCAGCCAATCTTCAAACTCATACTCTTCAGCAAGCACTTCAGCTAATTCAATCTGCTCGAAGTCAGTAGTCACTAAACCAGCTAGAAGTTCATTAAGTTCTTGCTTGCCTGATATATCACATAAGATATCTTTTACTGGACCAGCTAAAATTTGCTCTAGCTGCTGATTGCTAAAGGAAAAGCCATGAGCCACCACAGGATGAGAACTAACATCATAGACCAATGTAGAATCTGGCATCGTCATAACCAAAACCTTAAAGATATTTTGTAATTCAAAATCTTACCCTACCAACTGAATATTTATTGTTTGAATGATGATTTCCGAGACTCAGTCAGGCACCAAGCACTCTAGAGCGGTAACTCCCAACCTAAAAAAGTCTACGCTTAGATGGCAAAAAGACAAAGTTCGTCAATTAGATATCGTGTTCTCGCTCAGAGAAAATTTTGAAAAGTTAGTACTTTTTCAGGTTGGTCTAGGCAGTAACATAGGAGACATGCGGGCAAAACAGTTCAAAAAGAACCATGTGTGACATCAATTAAATCAAAAACCAATCGCGTATCAAGAACTGGTATTTTCATTAAATTCGTATATGAATTCAACTCCTCTTTTATACGCTTTCACATGTGAAAGCGTATCACTTTATGATGCTGCAATAGCCTTTTCGTCAACACCACCCTATCACGCACTCAATTTCACCGCCAAATAGCCCGATTTGGACAGTTCCAGAGTGCTCATTATTCAGCTAGCACAGATACCATAATAATCGTCGACGAAATGAACTGAAATCAGCTGAAAACTATAGTGCCGCGGCCTTTCAACTAAGGACAGACTTATGAGCCAAACAGTTACAGCCCAAAAAATTGGCTTAGTCTTGGAACAAAAAGATAAGACTCCAATACTAATCGCTGGTCCAACTTATGTTAAAGCGTTCACCTATGATCCAACCTTTATGAAGGATTTCGGAGTGCTTTTACAATGGACATCTCGCTCGGAAAATGCTCACGAGCGCGTTTTCAAAATGAGAGATATTCTGGCTGATAGCGGAAAAAATATGCTTCAATCATTAGCCGACACTGGCTTATTCATTCATCACAAAGCAAAGTACTGGCACTTTATTCTCGACTACCTGATGAGTGAAAACCCCGAGAAAACAGTAGTAACTGTTGAAAAGACCGGTTGGTACTTTGGTCAATTTGTTGCACCTAATTGGGTCGCAGGGTTCGGTGAGCAAGAGGTGATGTACAACGGTGATTCACCTGATCAATTAAAATCCAATGGCACCTTTTTAGAGTGGCAAGACAACGTTGCCACTCTCTGTCAGGATAATGCTTTGATGATTTTCACTTTGTGTGCGGCATTTGCAGCACCCTTACTCGATAAACTCGACTGGGACTCGTTTATAATCCATTTTTTAGGTTCATCAAAAAATGGCAAAACAACATTAATACGATTATCGGCATCTGTTTATTCTGATTACCAATATCGAGACACGTGGAGCAGCACAGCAAACGGCCTCGCAGGCCGCGCTAAGGATAGAAACTGCATGCTGGTTTTACTCGATGAGCTTCACCAAGCAGAACCTGAAGATGTTTCCAAAGTCATCTACCAAATAGGTAATGGCGTATCTAAACTCAGAGGTAATAAGGACGGTGGTTCGAGACCTCAGGATTACTGGAGTTTGATCGGGCTATCAACAGGTGAGGTTAGCCTTGAACAAAAGCTCGCAGAAGCAAACAAAAAACCACAAGCTGGCCAGTTGATGCGTTTTTTTCAGATCCCTCTTTTTCAGACTTTTGGTGTGTTTGAAAACCTACATGGTTCAGCGTCACCAAAAGAATTTGCCGAACGTATTGCCAAAGTTACGAAACAACAATTTGGCACGGCTTTGCAACCGTTCCTGCATCAGATTTCAGCGATGCCAGACCTAGAACAAACCATTACCGCTCAAATCAAAGAAATTTCCCAAACTTGGATTAATAACCTGCAAATCAACCCTAGTAATCAAGTTGCATTTGCTGCTGATAGATTTTCATTTCTAGCTGCTGTTGGTGAGCTTGCTATCGACCTGGGAGCCCTGCCTTGGGAAAAAGGTTCAGCCCAATTTGAGATAGGGAAAGTGTTTGAAGCATGGCTAGCCAACTACAGCGAAGAATTTGATTACGAGGAGCGGCATATTCGCGAGCAACTGCGCAAATTTCTTCCCAAGAGCCAGTATTCAATCAAACCACAAGGTGCGGAGACTAATGTCGGATGGTGGAAATTGAATAGTCATGAATTGAGTTGGCATGTCCGCCGTGATGCTTTTAAAACTGGCCTAAAACTCGAATTTGATCATCAAGTTATTCAAGCCGCCATGATATTAAAAAAGCAAGGCTGGCTTCAGACTAACGAACCGTCACGAGGCACATTTAAAAGTAGCATTTCAGGGAAGGCAGAAAGGCACTTCAAACTACTTCCCAACCAAATCGCTAAAGACTTAAACATCAACATTGATTTCAGCCGCTTTCAACAAGGAGGTGAGGCATGATTTCCCACTTTCCCATTTCCCAAAAGGAACGAGCGGAAGCTAAAGCGCTTCTGGCAGATATCAAGACCGCAACAGAAGAACTCCGCACCTTGATCACATCGCAAAAGCAGTTTCTTAGTGCTGAAGAGACCGCCCAATACACAGGTCTATCAGTTAAGTACATATACAAGCTGACCCATGCTAAGCAGATCCCGCACTACAAACCAAATCGCAAACTGTACTTCAAGCGTGATGATCTCGATGCCTGGTTGATGTCCTACCGAGTAGAGGAGGAGAAGTAAAATGAATTATACTGAACCTACTCTTAAACAAAGGGCAGAGATCTTGAGCACATACGGTGAGTCAGAGCGCTTGGTAAGAGAAGCTGAGCGCAAACAGATCACCTCGGTCAGCAACACCACATGGTGGAGGCTAAGCCGAAAAGGCCAAGTTCCGGTAGCCAAACAAGTTGGTACAACCAAGTCTTGGTTACTCTCCGATCTGCTGCTGTGGATGCAACATCAGTAAGTTAACCAAAATTTTTTTGGTGAGTATATCGGTGAGTAACAAATATTGGTTACTCACCATAATTGATTGAAAGCATTGATTTAAAGGGCATTATCAATGCTATTCTACGAGCAAATTCAGAACATTGAATAAGCCAACGCAGAGCTAATACAAGTAAGCCCCTGCATCGAAAGATGCAGGGGCTTTTCTTTTATGGCTTTATGCTAGCGATAGCGCCTTTTTAACATTGAGTTCAAACTCTTCTTGAGTCAGCTCACGACTCAGCTTGTCGAAATAAACAGAATCATGACCAGCTGGCACACGAGCCTGTTGAGTATCACCTTCAGCAACGGCCAATACCGCTTTTGCCACTTCAACAGGTGATGGGCCTTGGTTTATCTTCTCAACAACCTGTGGCAATAAGATGTTCGCTTGCTCAGCATATGGGGAGTCTGGACTGGTCGTCGACGGATTCGCTTTTAGGCCATTCTTCACAAACCCGGTTTGGAACAAGCCTGGCGCAACCGTATGAACCTTGATTCCATAAGGCGAGAGTTCATAGCGCAGCGAGTCTGTGATCCCCTCTACCGCATATTTACTAGAGTTGTAGTGGGTAAGTAGCGGAAGCCCCATCTTTCCTAAAAATGAGCTGACGTTGATGATCATCCCTGAGTTCTGTTCGCGCATGAATGGGATCACAGCGCGACAAGTGCGAAGGACACCAAACACATTAACATCGAACTGATGCATAAACTCTTCATCCGTTCCCTCTTCTACGCTGGCCACTAATCCATAACCTGCGTTGTTCACTAGAATATCGAGTCGACCTGCATCGCTCACCACCATCCGGATTGCATCGTTGACATCTTGTGTTAGCGTTACATCACACACGACAGGCGTCATCGATAAGCCTTTTTCAGCAAATACTTTTTCAAGCTCAAGGCCTTTAGCAATACTGCGAACAGAGCCATAAACACGATAATTTTTTTGTGCAAACAGGAGTGCCGTTTCTAGCCCCATTCCCGAGTTTGCCCCAGTAATAAGTACGACCTGATGAGATTGCTGTTGAGCGGTATTCGTCATAATGGTTTCCTTTGAATTAGCATTGATGCTCAGGTAAGTCTTTCGTTTTGTAGAGATTAGCAATGTCGTGATTCTTGTCGCGATGCTTAGCTTCATCCTCTCTGATACGGAAAAGTACATCTAAGAATGTTGCGCCTTCAGGTAGGCGATAATAGGTAATCGCGATTTCTGGCGCAGGATGGTTAGGTAGAGCCCCCTCTTCAATTTTGGATATGTACTCTGAATAACTGTTACAGGCTTCCTCTTCAAAGTAGCCGACAATCCTATGCGCTGTTTTAGATGAAACTAGGTAGATAACGCCGTAGATGATGAGAAAGATGAACTGCAGTAACATCACTAAGATGCGTTCTATAACGGACGGCTTGGTAACGGTCAGGAAAATCATCAAATGCATCCGTTCATTGTCTGCTTCATCCAATAGCTCTTTGATCCAACCGCCATCATCTTTCATACGACGTAATGCTTTAAGGTGGTTAAATACACCTGCGACCATGCCTGGTACAGCCGCAATGGTTTCCAACAACATCGCACGTTTGGCTAAATGTTTTCCATAAAACAGGTTAAGCGTTTTTTTGAGAAGTCGAGTAACAAGAAGCGCAACCTTTTCGGAGAATATTTCAGGTTTGTAATGAGTGCTTTCAAAATGCATAGCGTGTTCCTTATATGAGTCTAATACTCACCAATCAACATTCATGCCAGAGCAAAAATCCTTATACATCAAGGAAAATACAAACAAAAGAGTCATTAAGACATCATATAATTAAATGTCAAATAGACTCACTGGTATATTTTTGACACTGCAAAGATAATAAAAAACCCAGCGACATGGCTGGGCTCTTAAGTGACTTATAAGTCGACGGTTTACTCGTCTGGTTGCTTGGTTCGAAGATCGACATACGGCCAGTAGTGATGACCAACTCGAATCAGCAAGGTTGCGGCCGCCAAAATAAATGCCGCTAGAGATAACCAAACGATCAGAACCGCATCGAGTTCCTTCATTCCCAGAGTAATGTAGCGAGCAATCGCCATCATCGCGATGTAGATTGGATATCGCACAGGGATCTTACCGTTCATCACAAACTGCTGAACCATGGCCAACACTTCGAGATAGATGAACATCAGCAGAATATCGGTCAGTTGTACTCTGCGCTCTGTGAAGACGTGCATGAACTCCTCAAGCATCGCAAACAGTGTTGCAAGGGTAATCGCCACCAGCAGCACCGCTTCAAGAATATGGAAAACCTTTAAGAAAGGCTTACTGAAAGATTTGGGTAAATGAGAAGGCATAGTCACTCTTCAAAAATAATTAATCCAATCTCTACAATAGCATGCCTCAATATAAGTCGCTCCTCCTCTATCGGAGAACACCATCAATGGAACACCTTTTGTTGAAGCAGATACAAAAATGGCCCCACATTCACTGCAGAGCCATTTATTCATTCTTTGTCTCAGCTTAACTCGGCCGATTAGCCTTAAAGCAGAATCAGGTAGGTTAGGAACACCACACACAGGCCATAGATTAACGGGTGAACTTCTTTCCCCTTACCTGCGACAACCATAGTGAATGCGTAGCTGATAAAGCCCATCGCCATGCCGTTTG
The DNA here is from genome assembly GCF_022398115.1 of Vibrio sp. Isolate22. Lineage (NCBI taxonomy): Bacteria > Pseudomonadati > Pseudomonadota > Gammaproteobacteria > Vibrionales > Vibrionaceae > Vibrio > Vibrio sp. Isolate22. Next base: position 30,145 of record NZ_JAKEUW010000007.1, read on the forward strand.
CAGGTGAGAAGCTTAGTACCGTGAACATGATGGTGAAGAAGGCTGCAATTCGTGACTCTTTCTTCTCCCAGTTGATCTGACCAAGGCGACCGACCATGTAGATACCTACCACGACCATTGCTGGTGCAACCATAGCTGCCGAGAAGATAGAGAAGATTGGGTACAGGAATAGCGAGATTAGGAACAAGCCAGCAACCATCACTGCCGCCAAACCTGTCTTCGCACCTTGAGAAGAGGCAATACCCGACTCAGAGAAAGCAGTAATCGATGTAGTACCAAGAATCGAACCAATCACCGTACCACCCGCATCTGCCACTAGAGCAGACTTCGCATTTGGTACCTTACCATCTTTATCGATGATACCGGCATCACGGCCAACACCGACAATCGTGCTCAAACCATCAAAGAAGTCGACAATCAGGAAGATAAGTACAATGAACAATAGGTCGAACATTTTCTCAGCAGTAAACGCAGAGAAGTCGAAGATAGCGCCGAAGCTACCTGCCATACTCGGTGGCATCGCCACTAGCTGCTCTGGGATTGGCGCATTTGATGTACCCATGAACACGTCAGCTAGGATTGTCAGTGCAATCGCTGATACGAATGAGATAAATGTCGCTAGCTTGATATCACGAACCATACAGCCAAGTGCAATAAAGATACTGATGTAAGCAATGATCACTTGTGGGTCTGAGATATCACCTAAGCCAACCAATACAAACGGATTAGAAACGATGATGCCCGCATTCTTAAGGCCTAAGAAAGCGATGAACAAACCGAGCGATACCGTAATCGCCAACTTTAAGTCCTCAGGGATCGATTCAATCATCGATTTACGAATATTGGTCAGAGAGAACGCAAGGTACAAAATACCAGAAAGGAAGATACCAAATAGCGCTTCATTCCAAAGCACGGCAACAGAACCACTTAACAGCAGGCCTTTGAAGAAACCGTTCATGCTCATGCCCGGTGCTAGCATCACAGGGTAATTACCCCAGATGCCCATAATTAGCGTCGAGATAGCCGCAGCCAAAGCCGTTGCAGTAAATACCGCACCTTTATCCATACCCGGGATACCACCCAAAATCGCTGGGTTAACCGCCAGAATGTAGCTCATTGCCAAGAAAGTAATGAAACCTGCATACAGCTCAGTGCCAATCGTGGTCTTTCTTTCAGTGATTTTAAACATTGAATCAAGCGAACCAGAGGTGTTCTGGGCTTTCAGGGTGGAATCGGTACTCACAACAAAACCTTTGCAATAAATTAAGAATTTGGGGATTCAAATGCTGTGAGAATAGAGAGGTCTCTACACTAAAAACTGTAGTCACCAAGATAGGCTCGGTAGTAGAAACATTTGATCCATTTCATCAAACATATACAGCATTTAATCGTTTGCGCGGATTGTAAGGATTGAGATTAAAACTTCAACAAATTTTGTCGAGATCACATAAAAAAGTGCAGTTGATGAGTGATTACATTTCTAGAACGATCTTTGAGAAGATCATTCGCCAATAAATAACGATCAAGCCAGTTGTTCTCAATCATCTAAATATGCTACTCTTCGCCTCCATTTTTCTGACCTAATTTTCACCAGTTGCCGCTCTATACGCGCAATTACCGGAACGTAATTAAGGTCAGTGCTATCTTTTATAGTGTCGGTTTATCGCCTTCACTCAATCCAACCAACAGTGGAAATATACAGATGGGCAAAGGTACTCTTTACATCGTATCTGCACCTAGTGGCGCAGGTAAGTCGAGCTTGATCTCAGCAATGCTAGAAACCAATCCAACCTACGCAATGAAGGTATCTGTTTCACACACCACTCGCGGTATGCGCCCTGGTGAAGAAAATGGTGTTCACTACCACTTCGTAGAGAAGCATCACTTCGAAGACCTCATCAAGAAGAATGAATTCCTAGAGTACGCTGAAGTATTCGGCAACTACTACGGTACTTCACGCGTTTGGATTGAAGAAAACCTCGACCGCGGTATCGATGTATTCCTAGATATCGACTGGCAAGGTGCTCGTCAGATCCGTGAACAGATGCCTCAAGCGAAGAGTGTATTCATTCTTCCACCATCAAATGGTGAGCTAGAGCGTCGTCTAAACGTTCGTGGTCAAGACAGCGAAGAAGTTATTGCGAAACGCATGAGCGAAGCGAAGTCAGAAATCTCTCATTATAATGAGTATGACTACGTGATCGTGAATGATGACTTTGATGCAGCCCTAATGGACTTCAGAGCTATCATTCGTGCGGAGCGCTTAAAAGAAGATAAGCAAGCAGCAAAATACAGCGGCATGCTTACTGCTCTACTGGCGGAATAAGCTAGCAAGGCTAGATTTTCCATTGAGATAAGTATACGGTGATCTAGAAAGTCTCTAGTTAAACTTGTATACTTTCTCGTCATCAAAAATTTATTAGTTAATTACTATTTGGAGTCCTCATGGCACGCGTAACTGTTCAAGACGCTGTTGAAAAAGTTGGCAACCGTTTCGACCTAGTTCTTATTGCGGCTCGCCGCGCACGTCAAATGCAAACTGGCGGTAAAGATTCACTAGTGCCTGAAGAGAACGATAAGCCAACGGTTATCGCTCTTCGCGAAATCGAAGAAGGTCTTATCACTAAAGACGTACTAGATGCTCGTGAACGTCAAGAGCAACAAGAGCAAGAAGCGGCTGAACTTGCAGCAGTAAGCAGCATCGCTCACACTCGATAAGAACGTCATTCGAACTAATTAACCTTCCGGGCCTTTAATTTGTATCTATTCGATAGCCTCAAAGACGTTGCCCAAGAATACCTAACAGAGCCTCAAATTGAGGCTCTGCGTCAATCTTATGTGGTAGCGAGAGACGCCCATGAAGGGCAAACCCGCTCAAGCGGTGAACCATACATTATCCACCCTGTAGCTGTTTCAAGAATCCTGGCAGAAATGCGTCTGGATATCGAAACCCTACAAGCTGCTCTACTTCATGACGTGATTGAAGACTGTGATGTCACGAAAAAAGATCTAGAGGAAAAATTTGGCAATACCGTTGCTGAATTGGTAGATGGTGTATCTAAGCTGGATAAGCTTAAATTTCGTGATCGCAAAGAAGCGCAAGCAGAGAACTTCCGTAAGATGGTTCTCGCCATGGTGCAAGACATCCGCGTTATCTTGATCAAATTAGCTGACCGTACTCACAACATGCGTACGCTTGGGGCACTTCGCCCTGACAAAAAGCGCCGTATTGCTCGTGAAACCCTAGAAATCTATTCTCCACTAGCTCACCGTCTTGGTATTCATAACATCAAGACCGAACTAGAAGAGCTGGGCTTCGAAGCCCTCTACCCTAATCGTTATCGCGTACTGAAAAACGTAGTGAAAGCTGCGCGTGGTAACCGTAAGGAGATGATTCAACGTATCCATAGCGAAATTGAAGGCCGCCTTGAAGAAGTTGGCTTACCTGCTCGCGTACTTGGTCGTGAAAAGAACCTGTTCTCCATCTATAACAAGATGAAAACCAAAGAGCAGCGTTTCCACACCATTATGGACATCTACGCTTTCCGCGTGGTGGTTGATACCCCAGATACTTGTTATCGCGTACTTGGTCAGGCACACAGCCTGTACAAGCCTCGTCCTGGCCGCATGAAAGATTACATCGCGGTACCAAAAGCCAACGGCTACCAATCTCTGCATACATCAATGATCGGCCCTCACGGGGTGCCAGTTGAAGTTCAGATCCGTACTGAAGATATGGATCAAATGGCAGACAAAGGTGTCGCGGCGCACTGGTCTTACAAAGGCAACGGCTCACGCAGCAGTAATGGCACAACCGCACAGGTTAAAGCACAACGTTGGATGCAGAGCTTACTTGAACTACAACAAAGCGCAGGTAACTCATTCGAATTCATTGAAAACGTTAAGTCTGATCTGTTCCCAGATGAGATCTTCGTGTTCACGCCGAAGGGTCGCATTGTCGAACTTCCTGCGGGCGCAACAGCGGTCGATTTTGCTTACGCGGTACATACCGATGTCGGCAACATGTGTGTAGGTGCTCGTGTAGACATGAACCCTTACCCACTCAGCAAATCGCTGAAGAACGGCCAAACCATTGAGATCATCAGTGCTCCGGGCGCACGTCCGAATGCAGCATGGCTCAACTACGTAGTGACATCTCGTGCGCGTACTAAGATCCGTCAGGTTCTGAAAACCATGCGCCGTGAAGAGTCTATTACGCTAGGTCGTCGTCTACTGAATCACGCACTTGGTGAACACTCTATTGCCGATATCGGCCAAGAGAACCTTGAGCATGTGTTGTCAGACTTACGCCTAGATAACGTTGAAGACTTGCTCGCATCAATTGGTCTTGGTGAGCTGATGAGTATCGTTATTGCTCGTCGCCTGCTTGGTGATGCTGACGAACTGACTGAAGTGGAAAACAACAGCGACACACCTAGGAAGAAACTTCCGATCCGTGGTGCTGAAGGTCTACTGCTAACGTTCGCTAACTGTTGTCACCCGATTCCAGATGATCACATCATTGCCCATGTATCTCCAGGTCGTGGCCTTGTGGTTCACCGTGAAACGTGTCCAAACGTTCGTGGTTACCAAAAAGAACCAGACAAGTACATGGCGGTTGAATGGTCTGACGATTACGACCAAGAGTTCACAGCTGAACTACAGGTTGATCTGCAGAACCACCAAGGTGCACTGGCTGAGTTAACTAACGTTATCTCGAAAACAGGCTCAAACATTCACGGTATTTCAACCGAAGAACGTGATGGACGCTTGTACACAGTGACTATCTTGCTGACAACCAAAGATCGTGTTCACCTTGCGAGCATCATGAAGAAGCTACGTGTAATGCCACACGCGCTCAAAGTAAGACGCCGTAAGAACTGATCAAAGTAAAGATGAGGGATTCGAGATGGCGAGATGCGAAGAGAAAAAGACTTCGTGACTCACTATCTTGGCTCCACATCTGCTTTTAGTTTTTTCGAATCTCGGTAGATAAAGCAGATGAGAGATACGAGTCTCGAGATGCGAAGAGCAAAAGCTTTTCACCACTCAACTTTTCGTATTTCGAGTCTGCTTTAGTTTTTTGTACTGCCCTATTTCTCTCATATCCCATTTACATACATCCCGTACTCGCTCTTAGTCTTTTCGTATCCCGTTTACCCGTATCCCGCACTAGCTCTTACCCGTTCGAATCTCGTTTACCCGCATCCCGTATCTGCTCCTCATCTGCTCTTTCGCTTTATCCTGTACAAAAATCCAGTAAAATGCTTGAATAGATCATCACTCTTACGTTTATGAGCCTTGTTATGTCACAGCTTTTATCTGCTATCCCTCTCAACTCTTTATCTGGAGTCGGCGCTAAAGTCGCAGAGAAACTGGAAAAGGTTGGACTTAACAATGTGCAAGACCTGCTGTTTCACCTCCCTCTGCGCTATGAAGATAGAACTCGTATCTATCCGATCATTAAACTGCACGCTGGAATCTGGGCCGCAGTCCAAGGCAAAGTGATGAGCGTGGATACCATTTTCGGTAAACGTAAGATGTTGGCGGTAAAGATCAGTGACGGTAATGGCACCATTACGCTGCGCTTTTTCAACTTCACCGCAGGTATGAAGAACAACTTTGCCGAGGGCAAACAAGTCCATGCTTATGGTGAAATCAAGCGTGGCAATATGGGGCTTGAGATCGTCCACCCGGATTACAAATTCTTTACTCCAAGACAGCAACCAGACGTGGAAGCTAACCTAACTCCGGTGTACCCAACCACTGAAGGGCTGAGACAAGTCACGCTACGTAACCTAACCGACCAAGCGTTAGAACTGATCGACAAAGCAGCCGTCAATGAACTGCTACCATCTGGCTTATACGATCATCAAATCACCCTAGCACAAGCACTGCACACCATTCACAGACCACCTCCAGGGATCGACCTCGAGTTGTTTGATGAAGGTAAACACCCTGCACAGCTGCGCTTAATTATGGAAGAACTACTGGCTCAAAACCTATCGATGCTGTCGGTCCGCAGTAAAGGACAGCAAGATAAAGCGATGCCGCTTCCTCCAGTGAATACACTCAAAGATAAACTACTGGCTCAGCTACCATTCTCGCCAACCAATGCTCAAACACGCGTAACCCAAGAGATTGAAACTGACTTAGAAAAGCCGCACCCAATGATGCGCTTAGTACAAGGCGATGTTGGTTCAGGTAAAACCTTGGTTGCAGCACTAGCGGCCGTTCGCGCACTGGAACATGGTCAGCAAGTCGCTTTGATGGCACCAACCGAACTATTAGCAGAACAGCACGCGATCAACTTCGCCAATTGGTTTGAAGCCATGGGCATTCAAGTCGGTTGGTTGGCAGGCAAACTCAAAGGTAAAGCTCGTGAGACTGAGCTGGCACGCATTGCCAGCGGCGAAGCGCAAATGGTGGTGGGTACTCATGCTCTCTTCCAAGAACACGTCGAGTTCAAAAACCTTGGTCTCGTCATCATTGATGAGCAACACCGATTTGGTGTCCACCAGCGACTAGAGCTGCGTGAGAAAGGCGCTAAGCAGGGCTATTACCCTCACCAATTAGTGATGACGGCAACGCCAATTCCACGAACGCTAGCCATGACGGCCCATGCCGATCTCGAAACCTCAATAATTGATGAACTGCCGCCGGGGAGAACCCCCATCCAAACCGTCGCCATCCCAGATACCAAGCGTGATGACATTGTTGAGCGCGTACGTAATGCCTGCCTCAATGAGGGCAAGCAAGCCTATTGGGTGTGTACACTGATTGATGAGTCAGAAGTATTGGAGGCGCAAGCTGCTGCGGACACTGCAGAAGAGCTGCAACGCAAACTGCCTGATGTGAAAATTGGTTTAGTACACGGCCGAATGAAACCTGCCGAGAAACAAGCCGTAATGCAGGAGTTCAAAGAGAACAAACTGCACCTATTGGTTGCCACAACCGTGATTGAAGTGGGTGTGGACGTACCGAATTCGAGCTTAATGATCATCGAGAACCCAGAGCGTCTTGGCCTAGCGCAACTGCACCAATTACGAGGCCGTGTTGGCCGTGGTTCGGTCGCAAGCCACTGTGTACTGCTGTATCACTCACCACTGTCGAAAACCGCTCAGAAGCGCTTAGGTGTACTGCGTGAAAGTAACGATGGTTTTGTGATTGCTCAGCGAGACTTAGAGATCCGTGGCCCCGGGGAACTGCTTGGTACTAAACAAACAGGCTTGGCTGACTTTAAGATTGCCGACTTGGTGCGAGACCAACGTTTAATCCCTGAAGTACAGCGTATCGCCCGCCATATTCACGATAGCTATCCAGACAATGCTAAAGCGATCATCAATCGCTGGTTGGGTGAACGTGATGTGTATTCGAAGGCGTAATTAGCCCGTACATTCCCGCTTACAACGTAAAAAGGCTTCCACAAGGAAGCCTTTTTTAGTACACGTTACTTTAATAGACCGAGATTCCCTACTCGTTCGTTCCTCACGATAGGGAATGACGAAAGGTTGCGGATTGATATCGTCCGACTTAGATTTTACCACCAGTCTTAATCCCCGCCTCTCTCTAGCGTCAGCTCTACGTAGTAAGAAATAGCTTCAAGGTTAAGCACACCGTTTGTGCTTAATGAACCTCAATACTTATCACACCGTCATCCTCGAGAGGGAAGAATGACCGAGTCGGGGATCTATTTTCAGGCTCCTCCACAACTAAATAAAGCCTAAGGCTTAACCGGGAAACTGATCTGTGCTTTTAAGCCACCTTCGCTGCGGTTATTCACTACTACCGCGCCTTGGTGTTGGCTGACAATACGTTTCACGATTGCCAAACCTAAGCCTGTTCCCTCACTGCCACGAGCAGTATCGCCTCGAGTGAAGGGTTCAAACAGCTTACCGATCTGGTCTTGTGGGATACCCGGGCCATTATCTTCTACTGTCACCCACGCCAGTTTGTTATCCGCTGTCATACCTGTTGATACTTTCACCCAACCATTGCCATAACGCAGCGCATTCACCACCAAGTTACTCACTGCACGCTTCATCGCGATCGGGTTGCCTAATGCAGGCTTCATGGTATTCGGAATATCAGTTTCAATCTGCACCTCATAGCCACCTTCAGAGCTTGATACCTCGCGTGCAATATCATCCACAAACACCGCCTGGAATGATTCACGATCGACTGGCTTCAAGTAGTCCATAAACTGGCTAATGATCTCATTACACTCTTCAGTATCACTGATAATGCCTTCCGCTAAATAGGCATCTTCTGGTGACATCATCTCGGTGGCCAAACGGATACGCGTTAACGGAGTGCGTAAATCATGGCTGATACCGGCCATTAACAAAGCTCTGTCTTCTTCCAATTCTTGAATGCCTTTCGACATCTGGTTGAAAGCACGAGTTACTGAACGAATCTCTTGCGCACCTTGCACTGGCAATGGCGGTGGAATATCACCACGACCGACACCTTGCGCGGCCTTCTCAAGCGCAATCAGCGGGCGGTTTTGCAATCGGATAAACAGCCAGCCACCAGCGACAATCAACATCGCCATGATCAAGCTATTACGAAATAGTGGCGCAAAGTCTTCTTCTTGTAGTTCAGAGAGTGGAATTCTAATCAATGAGTTTGGCAGCTGTGCTATGTCCATCCACAGCACATAACTCTCTTTACCCAAGATAAGCCGCACCTCAGTTTCAGAGCCTAACTCTTTGGTCATCTCTTCGCTCATCAGGTCAATCGACACTGCGTGGTAATACTCACCGGCCGCTTCGCTGTCCTTGGCATGGACCGTTACTCCAAGTTGCTCAAGCACGCGCTGGCGCAGTGGTGCATCGATCTCAATATTATTGCCTTGGTCCAATACCAGGTTTAACTCGTGTGCCAATATCTTATTGAACTGCTGCAAACTTGGCATCAAAGCGTAGTTGAACACGGCGTAGTAAGAAAAGATTTGGCTAGCGACCAAGAGCGTTAAGAAAAGCACTATCGACTGAGTAAAGGAGCTACGTATGCGCATAGAAGACCTAAAATGGAAGTTAGGGAAACAGAAACATAATAGAAACTATAACTCTAATCCCTTGTGCTGAATACAAAACGGGCCATCACATATCAATGAGATGGCCCGTAAATAGAGAATTCTGAATCACAGAATCAATAAAGCTGCTGTCGAGCTTTTAATACTAGATTACACAGCCTTACCATCAGGAACGAAGACATAACCTAAGCCCCACACCGTTTGGATGTAGCGAGGTTTGCTTGGGTCTTCTTCCACTAGACGACGCAGACGTGAAATCTGAACATCGATAGAACGTTCCATCGCTGAATACTCACGGCCACGAGCCATGTTCATCAGCTTATCGCGAGACATTGGCTCACGTGCATTGGTTACTAGTGACTTAAGTACCGCAAATTCGCCCGAAGTAAGCGGCATTGGCTCTTCGCCACGGAACATTTCACGTGTACCTAGGTTCAAACGAAACTCACCAAACTCAACCACAGACTCTTCTGTACTTGGTGCGCCTGGTGCTTCAATCACTTGGCGACGTAATACTGCTTTGATGCGAGCAAGCAGTTCGCGTGGGTTGAATGGTTTTGGTAGGTAGTCATCAGCACCAACTTCCAAACCAACAATACGGTCCACTTCATCACCCTTTGCCGTCAGCATCAGGATAGGCAGCGAGTTGTTTGCGTTTCTTAGACGACGACAGATCGATAGACCGTCTTCGCCCGGCAACATTAAATCCAATACCATCAAGTGAAAATTTTCACGGGTTAACAGGCGGTCCATCTGCTCACTGTTTGCCACGCTACGCACTTGAAAGCCTTGCTCTGACAGATAGCGCTCTAACAAAGCACGTAAACGAGCATCGTCATCGACCACTAAAATTTTGTAGTTTTCTTGCATGTAATGGTTCCACCTATTAAAGCTCAAACCTAAAGTTAAGCATTCTTGGTAAATTGTATTAGGGCGTGTTGACCTTTCGTGGTTAAATTTTGTTCGAGATAAAAGCGTTTTAATCGCGGCGAGGGGGAAGTAGCCTAGTCATTCTAAGCAAATCTCCCTCAACAACGAGTAAAACGCTTTTAGCCGAACCCTTCGGGCAACGTTTGCTGGTCATTTCTACTGCGTTATCGGCTTCTCATGTAGGCTAGCTACACATCAAAGCCTCTGCCTTGTATAAATACCCAGCAATTCGTTGCAAAAATCAGCTCGAAAGATCAACACGCCCTGGTATAAGACATTAAAAATGTAACATTATTGGAGAAAAAGTCGCCTAAATAATTGTTAACGTATGTTGCCTTTCTATATATTCTATCTTAGATCATCATTTCATTAAGTCAGATTTATGAAAACCAAACTTATCACCCGAGAAGGTTATAACAAACTCAAAGCCGAACATGACCACTTGTGGCACGAGAAACGCCCTGAAATTACTAAAATAGTCACTTGGGCTGCAAGCCTTGGAGATCGCTCAGAAAACGCAGATTACACCTTCAATAAGCGTCTACTTCGTCAGATCGATCGCCGAGTACGTTTCTTAAGAAAGTTCCTACCGGATGTCACAATCGTTGATTACTCACCACAACAAGAAGGTAAGGTATTTTTCGGGGCTTGGGTCGAAATCGAGAATGATGATGGAGAAATTAAGAAATTTCGAATTGTCGGTCCAGAAGAGATCTACGGCGATGCTAAAGGTTATATCTCTATCGACTCGCCAATGGCTAGAGCTCTACTTAAGAAAGAAGTGGATGATGAGTTTACGGTAAAAACACCGGAAGGCGACAAAGAGTGGTTCATTAACTCGATTAGCTACGTAGACAACCAATAACTCAACTTATTAGGGCGTGTTGAGTATCCCGAAAACCCAAACTCCAGATAAAAGAAAACCCCGCAAGGCTTTCGCCTAGCGGGGTTAAGTCTCTATCGCAGCAATCCGGCTACTGTTTATCTCTTCGAGATAAGGTGCTCCCTGCATCTTTCCTTGATAGTGGCTAAATCCTTTAACCAATTTCCTTTTTGTTCATCGCCATCCTAGCGGTGTCCATTCTAGCCTGTCGTCCTGACTGGCGAATCTCATCCAGAGATTATCACTTCCTTGCTGACCACTCATCCTAAGTAATCAAATCTTCATCCTGAAGATACCTAGTCCATTAGGCTTTTTCCTGTTCCTGCCAACTCCCTGTCGACAAGTTAAATATTACGGGAAATGGCCGTGTTTCCTAGATAGTCCTAAAAAACATTTACTGTGGGAAATACGCCCAAAAACGTCAAAACCAATAAAATCATTGACTTATTGTTTTATTGGGACAATTTTCTGAGTTTAAAGTGACTTAGTCTCACATCACTTGTAAGAGATCTCGCACAAAGCGGGTATCACAAACGGAAATTCGACTTCTGACAGGATAATTACACAGTCAAAGCTAGAAAAAGCGTACGCTCACCCCCATGTATTTGTCACGATATTAAATAAGAGATTCATCGGATGAGCCAAGCTATCTGTCGACTGATCGCTGAAGAACTGAATGTTCGTTCTGAGCAAGTCACCGCCGCAGTAACCCTAATTGACGACGGTAATACCGTTCCCTTTATTGCCCGCTACCGTAAAGAGGTTACGGGAGGCTTAGACGATACCCAATTACGTAACCTTGATAGTCGCCTTTCTTACCTTCGTGAACTTGATGATCGTCGCCAAACGATTCTTAAGTCGATTCAAGACCAAGGTAAGCTCACGCCAGAGCTCGAGCGTGATATCACTCAAGCCGACAGCAAGACTCGTCTAGAAGATTTATACCTACCTTACAAACCAAAGCGCCGCACGAAAGGCCAGATCGCGATTGAAGCGGGTTTAGAACCACTTGCCGACACACTGTGGAATGAACCACAGCACGATCCAGAAACGGAAGCGGCGAACTTCATCAACAACGATAAAGGCATTGCCGATACCAAAGCCGCTCTTGATGGTGCTCGTGCGATCATCATGGAACGCATTGCGGAAGATGCAAACCTGCTAGAAAAGATCCGCCAACACCTAACACGCAACTCAGAGCTAGTCGCTCGTGTAGTGACAGGTAAAGAGCAAGAAGGCGAGAAGTTCAAAGACTACTTCGAGCACAACGAAACACTCAGCAAAGTGCCGTCTCACCGTGCACTTGCGATGTTACGTGGCCGAAATGAAGGCTTTCTAACACTAGCGATGAATGCCGATCCTGAGCAAGAAGAAGGCGCTCGTGGTTCTTACTGTGAAAACATCATCTCTGATCACTACGGTATTACTCTGAGCAGTGCACATGCAGATACATGGCGTAAGCAAGTGATCAGCTGGGCATGGCGTATTAAGGTTTCTATGCACATGGAAACCGAACTCATGGGCGCGATGAAAGAGCGTGCAGAGATCGAAGCGATTGAAGTATTCGCCACCAACCTAAAAGACCTACTGATGGCTGCGCCTGCTGGCCCTCGTGCAACGTTAGGCCTAGATCCAGGTTTACGTACCGGTTCGAAAATCGCGGTTGTTGATTCAACAGGTAAGGTTCTCGCGACAGAAACCATTTACCCTCACCCACCACAAAAGCAATACGACAAATCAGCTCACGTTGTTGAGCAGATGGTTCGTCAGTTTAACGTTGACCTCATTGCGATTGGTAACGGCACCGCTTCACGCGAAACCGACAGCTTCGTGGCTGATGTGATTAAGCGTGGCAACCTAAAGGCGCAAAAAATCATTGTGAGCGAAGCCGGTGCATCGGTGTACTCAGCGTCTGAATTAGCAGCGAAAGAGTTCCCGAACATGGACGTATCACTGCGCGGCGCTGTGTCTATCGCGCGTCGTCTACAAGATCCTCTAGCTGAGCTTGTGAAGATTGACCCTAAATCGATCGGTGTGGGTCAATACCAACACGATGTAAGCCAAACCATGCTTGCTAAGCGCCTAGATGCGATTGTCGAAGACTGTGTAAACGCGGTTGGTGTTGATGTGAATACGGCTTCTGCTGCACTACTGACGCGTGTCGCTGGCCTTTCTAGCGCTATCGCTCAGAACATCGTCGACTACCGAGATGAAAATGGTCGCTTCGAAGCGCGTACGACACTGAAAAAAGTCGCTCGTTTGGGGCCAAAAGCCTTTGAACAGTGTGCTGGCTTCCTGCGTATCATGGACGGCAAGAACCCGCTAGATGCATCATCGGTGCACCCAGAAGCTTACCCAGTGGTGAAGAACATCGCTGAGAAAAACCAGAAAGACATCAAGTCTCTGGTAGGTAACACAGACTTCCTACGTGGTTTACATGCCATTGATTACACCAATGAAAACTTTGGTGTACCGACAGTGACAGACATCATCAAAGAGCTGGATAAGCCGGGCCGTGACCCTCGCCCTGAGTTCAAGACTGCTACCTTCGCCGACGGAGTAAACAGCGTTTCAGACTTGGAGCCGGGCATGATTCTAGAAGGTGTGGTATCAAACGTGGCTAACTTCGGTGCCTTTGTCGATATCGGCGTTCACCAAGATGGTTTAGTACACATTTCAGCGCTTACCGATCGCTTTGTCTCTGACCCACGTGAAGTGGTTAAAGCGGGTGACATCGTGAAAGTAAAAGTGATGGAAGTGGATGTTCAGCGTAAGCGTATTGCACTCAGCATGCGTATGAAGGACGAGCCGGGACAAGATAACCGAGCTCAGCGTTCAAGCGCACCTCGCACGCAAAGCCGCCCGAATCAACACTCGCAAGGTGGACAACGCCGTCGTGAGGAGCCACAACAGAATGGCGCGATGGGTGGTGCATTCGCAGCTGCTTTTGCTAAAGCGAAAAAGTAATCCTTTAGCGCATTTGAAAAACAGATTCGCCTAAAACAGAAAACCTGCATCCCTTAGGGTATGCAGGTTTTTTATTATGTGTTCAAAAGAGACATCGAAGCTTGATGGGGTCATAAGTTTTCGACTTACAACACGACCAGCATCTCTGATGGAGCATGAGGCGCAACAGCATGACCATAATGATACTTTATGACCTTACGTCGTTTCTCCATCTGTCCCTCCTGAATCGCCGCACCTAAAACATGCTTTGGCAGGCGGAAACGCATGGTATAGCCTTTTCCTTGGTCGGCACTGTATGTTCTCAGCGCCAACAAGCTGAACAGCCTATCAAAAGGATCTTGTGACTCTTCTTGGCTAACCGAATTGGCCTCTGACTCGTTCTCCATTTCATAACCTGGATGGTCTGAAGGATCCCAAGCCGACTGCTGCCTTCGTTTATCGTCCGACTTTACCTTGCGCTCTGCATTGGTTCTCGCCAATGCTACTGCGGGAGCAACAGGCTCTCGGACTTTATTATCACGCGCAACTTGCTCTGTTTGCACATTAACGGACGGGGCGATTAGTGGCACACTCACTGCAGTTGCAGGTGACACAATCATCGCGAACTCTCCTCAAGAATCGCCCATCGCTGCTGCCATAACACTCTTGTGCTGAGTTAGCACAACAGGCATGGCCCAAGTTACTGCACTCTGCTCAGGTGAGAGAGAGATGTCTGAGTATCATACAGCGCATTGGTTAGATTATATATCGACCAAGATGGTGATAAATTTAGCAATTATTTTTGTGCGAAGCTGACTAGCTCACTGCAGAAGGCATCCGCTTCCGTCATAAACGGTGCATGCGAGGATTGGGTGAAGATGTACTGCTCGGTGTGAGGTAGCGCATTACCCAGGTCTTTGGCAACCTTGATTGGTACCAGCCCGTCTAATCGACCATACAAGCGCAGCATAGGAACGGAAATCTCCGGTAATTGTTCTCTTAAATCAACATCAGACAGCATCTTTAGACCTGCCAATAATGATTCAGGGTTTGGTAATGGACGGGACAGTACCGCTTGCTTAAGCTGTTTTACGTCTTGCCTTGCCGAAGGGCTGCCCATGGCTTGCAGGGCCATAAAACGTTCGATGGTGGTTTGAAAGTCTTCAACCAACTGTTCCGTAAACGCGGTTAATACGTTGGGCTGGATACCGCGCCATAGTACCGGCTCTTTTGCGGCAGCGAATTTCGGTGAACTAGCAACCGTCACCAACTTGCTTACATAATCGGGATGATGCAATGCCATGTGCGTTGCCACCAAGCCACCGAGTGACCAACCGACCCAAATCGCGTGTTTAGGTGCTTCGGCCAATAGCTGCTGGGCTATCTCTTCAAGATCTTGAGCATGACAATGAGAGCTATGACCGTAACCAGGCAAATCGACAACGTGAACTCGGAAATCAGCCTCTAACGCATTTACGGTTTGCTGCCAGACTGCACCGTTCATTCCCCAACCGTGGACTAACACCAAATCGGGTCCCTGCCCTGAAACATGCCAACATAACGCGTCACTCATTCTCAATATTCCCTACTTTTTCCATCAGCGATAACCTGCACTTTTCAGTATGGTGAGCAAAAGGAACACCATAACCCAAAAGCATCGCGAGCTATGTTATCCGATTGGCTACAAAAACACACACCGCGTCTGGTCACACCTCAATGTCACCTGTGTAAGCTAGATAAACAGCCTGATGATCATCACCCTCGATGGTGTAATAGTTGCCTAAAGCTGTTCGAGCTCACGCCTCGCTGTCAAAGATGCGGATTGAAAACGGTCACAGCCGTCGAGCAATGCGGTGAATGCTTAGCTAACCCGCCACCTTGGCATCGGCTCTATTGTGTCGGTGATTACACCTTTCCAACCGCAGGCTATATACAACAGATGAAGTATGCCGATAAATTCTGGTTTGCCCGAGATCTGTCAACCTTGCTCGCGTCCCGCATTGAAGAGCCAGCATCGCTAGTCACCAGTGTTCCTTTACATTGGCGTCGATACATTCATCGCGGTTTTAATCAGAGTCAGTTGTTAGCGCGTTACACAGCTCAAGAACTCAAAATAGGCCATGCCGTTTTGTTCAAGCGCATCCGCTCAACCGCTTCACAACAAGGGCTCACTAAATCAGTCAGAAAAAGTAATTTGAAAGGGGCATTCGCGATGAGAAACACCAACTTTTCAGCGATCGATTACTCACATGTCGCGATAATTGATGATGTTGTAACCACAGGCAGTACTGTGTATCAATTATGCCAATTATTACTTGAAGTAGGGGTGAAAAGGATTGATATTTACTGCATCTGCCGCACTCCTGAGCCCTCTGGATAACTGGCGTGAGTCGCTACTTGTACAGCAATCCAACAAAAAAGGGCTGAATTACAAATCTGACAGGAGTAGAATGGCGCTAATAGCCTACAAATTTACTCAGGTATTCGTCGTGTCAAATATTACTATTACAGAAACAGCTCAAACTCATTTTGCCAATCTGCTGTCACAGCAGCCTGAAGGTACAAACATTCGTGTATTCGTGGTAAACCCGGGTACACAAAACGCAGAGTGTGGTGTTTCTTACTGCCCAACAGATGCTATTGAAGCGTCTGACACAGAACTTAAATTCGAAGCTTTCTCTGCATATGTAGATGAGCTAAGCCTACCGTTCCTAGACGAAGCTGAAATTGACTTCGTTACTGACAAGATGGGCTCTCAGCTAACGCTTAAAGCACCAAACGCTAAAATGCGCAAAGTAGCAGACGATGCACCACTTCTAGAACGTGTTGAATACGCAATTCAAACACAAGTTAACCCACAACTTGCTGGTCACGGCGGTCACGTTAGCTTGGTAGAAATCACTGAAGACGGCGCAGCTATCGTAGCATTCGGTGGTGGTTGTAACGGTTGTTCTATGGTTGATGTAACGCTAAAAGAAGGCATCGAAAAAGAACTTCTTCAACAGTTCGAAGGTGAACTGACTGCTGTTCGGGATGCAACAGAGCACGATCGTGGTGAGCACTCTTACTACTAATCTCTGATTAAGTATGAATAATTTTTTGAAAGGTTGATGCGCAAGCGTCAACCTTTTTTGTTATATGGATGAGCAAGTTAGGACTATCGCGTTCTCTCTATACTCTTTTGTTATCCAGCAATATTTTCACCTCGTTACCATCTTGAATAAGGTATTCAAGTGATCGTAATCGATTCCTGCTTCAATAATTTTCGGATATGAAAACTCGGATCTAGGAACTCAAGGTCATTTCCCCTATATTAGAATGACTTTATAAGAAAGAATTCCAATGAGCTAAGGAGCGAGCGCAATGACAAAAAGGACCAAGCCAGAGATTTTGGCTAAACAAACTGTCGCTCAATCAAGACTATTCTCTATCGAGTCTCTCGACTTACGCTTTTCAAACGGTGAAGAGCGCACTTACGAACGCATGAAGCCTAGCGGACGCAACGCAGTGATGATGGTTCCGATTACTGAGCAAGGCGATATTCTATTAGTACGTGAATATGCAGCGGGAACTGAACGCTACGAACTCGGCTTTCCAAAAGGGCTGATTGATCCAGGTGAACAACCAAGTGACGCTGCGGTTCGTGAACTCAAAGAAGAGATTGGCTTTGGTGCTAACAAACTCACTCCACTCAAGGAAGTGATTCTCGCTCCCTCTTACTTTTCTAGCAAAATGACGCTATTTATCGCAGAAGACCTCTACCCAGAGAAGCTAGAAGGTGATGAACCTGAACCACTGGACATTGTGCGCTGGCCGCTTGCTCAAGCCGAAGAGCTATTAACGCATCTCGACTTCTGTGAAGCTCGCAGTATTACCGCCCTACTATTGACCCTTCGCTCGCTGAATAATAACTAAAGCCATAAGCGCTCGAAGAGTAAGAGAATATTTATGCCAACAACAAAAGATTTGTCTCATCTCCTACCCTCTGTGATTGAGGTTGCTCGCTCTGCAGGCCAACTCATTTTAGAGATCTACGAAAAGAAAGATTACGAAGAGTTCACCAAGAGTGACGACACGCCAGTCACCAGTGCCGATCTAGCTGCGCATAAACTGATCTCGAAAAAACTGAGTGAGCTCACGCCAGATATCCCTGTGCTATCTGAAGAGGCCGCTGACATTAGCCTAGAAAAGCGCGCACAATGGGACCGCTACTGGCTGGTTGACCCACTAGACGGAACACAGGAGTTCATCGCAAGAAGCGGTGATTTCGCGACAATTATCGCCCTAATTGAGCACAACAAGCCGGTAATGGGTGTGGTATATGCTCCAGTTTCTGGTGTGAGCTATTACGCATACAGCGGTAAAGGGGCTTGGAAGATTCCAGACCTTAACGATAGCGTTAAAATCAAAACGCATCGTCATGAGCTACCAAACCAATCTATTGCAATGGCGATCAGCCGTCGCCAAGACATCAATCGTATCACTAGCCGCATGAGTCCCGCTTGGAACTACGACTTAGTACCATTAGGCTCAGCAGCTTTGAAAGCCTGTTTAGTCGCTGAGGGTGCTGTCGATTGTTACTTGCGCCTTGGTCCTACCGGCGAGTGGGATACCGCCGCGACACAGTGTATTGTTGAAGAGGCGGGTGGACGCATCTTAAGCACTCAATTAGAGCCACTCTCATACAATGAAAGAGAGACGCTAGAGAACCCGAATTTCATCGTTCTTGGGGATGCAAACTTACCATGGGCCGAGATCCTACGAAGCAACGATTAGGGCTTTGACCTAAGCTAGCTAGAACAGTCTTCAAATAAATTGGGCACCTCAATAAGGTGCCCATTTTTTATGTCTTGTTATCGAATAACCAGTAGAACTTAGTTATTAAGAAGCTAACTAGAAGCGCCCTTGATAGCTAAACTGGTACTTACCTTGGCTATCTGGATTACCAAGCCATTTCAGCTGACTCTGCATGGCTGGCGGAAATTCTGCTCCCGGTTTAAACCATGCTGCCGAGGTGTAGTTTTGATTTGGTGTGACGCTCGCAGAGAACTCGCTATCCACTTGAACACTCTTCTGAGAGCCTTTGGCTGCCAGTGTATTATCTTCACAAGTGATGTCAGCAATCACAGGCCCTAGGTCCAACGAACCTACTGGTGAATCAACTGCAGCACCAGACCAAGCCACAGTACCTTCTCCAGACTGACACCAAGGTTGAGCGTAAAGCGCATGTTTAATCGTCAGCTCAACCTGTCCAGTCGTTGAAACCGGAACTGGCATCACTGGCGCATACTTCATCACGTTAGCTGCGGGCATTGATGCAACTAAGTTTTCCGCATACGCACCGCTCATGCTGTACCCAACTCGTCCTTTTCCTGACAAATTCATGTCGCTATTGCGACCAAAGCGAACCGCTACTTCAGCTTTAGCTTGGAAGAGTTTAGAGAACTGGAAGTCCCACTGTACTGAACCGTAATTAACGCGCTGCCAGGCGATATTATTGGCGCTGCCCTGCCAAACCGTTCCTTCAACACCTTCAATATTCAAGCCACGCACAGCAGGTGCATGTTTGAGCACAAAAGAGGCCGGTAGATGCAGCAACAGACTAACCGAGAAAAAGACAATAAAGATGCCGCCAAAGAGTAAACCTAACTTCAAAGATAAACCGCGTTTCACATTAACCTCGTTTAAACTGTAGTCGGTTGACCTCAATAACCCCTGGGTTATCGGAGCGATCAATGTCCATAAACTCAACCTCGACACCCTGCTTCTCTTTCAAGTATGTCAGCCAATCTACGAACTGATTAAAAGGCACAGGTTTTACCCAGACTTGCAGCATCTCGCCACGCGGTTGAACTCGAATTAATTCAATCTTGAAACGACGCATAGAAGCTGGCACAGATTGGTTTAAAGGCTGGCTAGCAACAATCCCACCACTGCCTCGCAGCTCCACCACTTCGTTGGCTTTATTAGTTACCCAAGTCAGCAGTTGCTTCTCACTTTGAATACGGCTTTGTGCCATCTCAGCTCGCTGACTAAGCGGCTGCAATAGCCCCCAGTACACGATGCCTACCACCAATAGAATGGAACAACCGATCACTAATCGTTGCTCTCTTTGACTTATTGAAGTCCACCACGCTTGGAGTGGCTCAATCATATTTCTCATCACTGATCTCCTTACGCTGTTTATTGACGGGGTTTAAGGGTAAAACTACCAAATACGGCATCACCATTACGATTCAATGGCCCTTGCTCAACGGTAAACTTCTCTTCAAGTTTCACTCGCGCGGTCTCGAAATGTTGGAAGTCAGAACTTTTCGCTTCCAATCTCACCTCTGAACGGTTGCCGTCGTAGCGAATACTATTCACTTCGATGGCTTTCACTTGTCCTAAAGTTTCTGGCAGTAACGCTAGCCATCCAAGTAAGGAATCACCATCACCCGAGCCACCATATTTCTTAGCTTCGTCATTCATCTGGCGCTTGAGATAGCTAACCGTCGGAATACGTTGCTTACCCGGAAGTACGCTTCTAAAAATACGTTCACTCTCCGTTCGATACGCTGCGGCTTGTGCCTCGAATTGCTGAACCTTCAAGATTTGTTGAGTGACAATTACCGCCACCAGCAAACAAGCTGCAATCGCTACTTTTTGCCATACGCGCCAGTACTTACTGAATGAAGATTTGGTTTTAAAGGTGCCAGTCAGTAAGTTTACGCCGCTTGTGATGGCTTGTTGGCTCAGTAAAGACATCACCAGTTCAGCAGGCTTGGCTTGCCACTCAATGCCACTTTGCTGTTGAACGTCATCACTTGGCAGTGCGGTGTAGCTAAAAATCGTTGGTGACTGCTCTTCATCATCCAAGGCAACCCAATCGCTTTGTAAGAACATCGGTAGCCATGCCTCATTGATCGACACAGCTTGATAGTTGCTTTGACGCAATAACCAATGCTGCTCGATCTGCAGCGCACTGATGCCCAGCTCTTCTAAAGGTAAGGCTAAGGTGTCAGGCAGTACTTTACGAAAGATAATATTGGCTTCGCGGAAGGTATCCAGTGCCTGCTTAAGCCACTCACGCTCAACACCACACACGGTGGCATGGGTTGCGTCTTTATCTAAAATAGTCAGATGTAAGTCTTCGATATCTTGCGCGACTTCGTCTTCTAATAAAAACGGCAGCATAGAATCGAACTGGCGAGCAGCACCTTTCGGGATCTCAACACGCTTAATTAAGCACTCATTTCCCGGCAATAAAGCGATACAACTGCGTTTTTCAGCGTAAGGGGTTAACTCATCCAGCTGCTCCCAGCTAGACAATTCACCACTTGCTATCACTTCTTGTTGGCTTGTCGACCAAACTAACCACTGCACTGGGCTCTGTGGTTCGCTACTCAGTCGAACGGTCAGAAACTCGCTCACTGATTCCTCCAAAACGACGGCGTACCACCGTCACTGTTTCTCGATTACTACTATAGAAAAGCGTTCGTATACGTACACGAGATTGCTCAACTAAAACCTCTGCATCTAGCTCAAAGTAGGCGCTATCTACAGTCAAATATGCTTTTGCTTTTTTGCTGATTTCTGCACTCACCGCGGTAATCGCGCTTTCTGCCATAAAATCATCTACGGTGTTCCACCCATCAAATGGGCGCTTATCAATCAGCTGTTTCGCATCCGACTCACTCAAGCCTGGTGCAAACATCGCTTCCAATAACGGCGCTTGTTGCTCCGTCAATGTATTCACGTTTAGTCGGAAATCATCGGTCGGTAAGGCACACACAAAAGGTCGAACCTTATTCATGACCTCACCAGTCACCTGGTACACCGCTCTCAATTCAGACTCATCTGCCATTAAACCATTTGGCGCAACATAAGGCGGCTTCATCGCCTCATAAGTGCTATCCTCAACACCAGTCGAAGAGGTTGCTCGAGTATCGCTATCGACAAATTCCCAAGTTGAATGCGCGATAACCTCAGCTTGATAAGGCTCAATGTCTTGGTTTTCCAATAAGGTTTGCCAAACCGTCACTAAATACGGTGTCTGGTTGCTGGAAGTGGTTGTCACTCCCGCTAATGCATTGAGATTAAAACAAGATTGCGCGTCAATAATACGCCCTTTAACTTGTCCATAATCTAATGGGTATACCTGTTCTTCCAATGCCCACGGCTGACTTAGGTTGACCGTATCGCTGTCTTTGTAGCTTTGCCTAATACCATCTTGTACTAGCGCTTCTACACCTATGCTATACCAATAAGCTTGTTGGTAATTCAATTGGTTACCAACGCGTTTGAATTGAGTAAACAAGCGTTCCGACATGCTGCCAGCAATGGTTGCCATTATCGCCAGTAACATCAGGATAATGATCAGCGCGACACCACGTTGCTTACGCCCTAGCGCTCGTCTTGATAATGCAAGCTGATTAGTTCGACGCATCATCGTTCCCCTCGCTACTACCTGAAGAGTCACTGTTTGAGTCACCACCAACCTGATTTAGAGTGCCACTTGGTGTGAGATAAATTCGCTCTACCTCACCATAATCTTTTAATGTCAGCTTAAGTCTCATTGCCTTCGGTAGCGACTTATCGGCTTGCCACTCTTTGCCCCAACGCTTTCCGTCGTAGAACTCGAACTCCAAGGCTTCAACATCATCAAGCAATGGGGTAATAACCGCTTCCTGCCCTGCTGGTGTATCTGGGTAACGCCACCACACGCGCTCGAGCGTCTCTTCTTTGAGGCGATAGCCCACTTTCGTCACTTCACCACGAGGAAACTGCTGCTGTGGGTTGTGCCAGCCAAGACGAGTAAACACGATACCAATACTATCGGAATCTAATAAATACTCTTTCACTATAACCAGCTTAGATGATGCTTCTTCACCATCAGTACGAAATTGTCGTACTGCCATCTGGCGAAAATCATTATCTAAGATAACTAAACTGCGCTGTAGTTGATTCAGACGAGCACTACGCTCAGCTGAAAGTTCGTTGCTTCGCTGCACCTGATTCACTACTTGATAGGCCGCCATACTCAGCGTGGCAAAAATAGCAATCGAAACAAGCACCTCAATTAAAGTAAAGCCTCTCCCTTTTGAAGATAGACCTTGTTTGCGAGGCATACTGTTATTTACCGTCATGCTTTTAACTAACCGCATTCTCTTAGTTGACCACACGCTTTTAGTTAACCACATAACTGCGCACCGTAACGACTGGAGAAGCCTGCTTGCTAGTTGCCACACTGACATCAAAAGCTTTTAGCAAATTATCAGCCGTATCGATTGGGGTAACTTTCCAAAACCACTCTCGACCTGCTAGCTCTTGCGTGCCTTGCGTCTTTTTTAGCTTCTCCGGGTGTAACATCACCAAAGCCATTTGATTATCAACAACCATAGCCGCGAAGGTTTTTTCTTCTAAATAACTCAATGTATTGATGTGCTGGGTTACGGCGCGAATCACACTGATCGCCGCAGTAGCAAAGATCGCAAGCGCCACCAACACTTCAAGCAGCGTCATACCACGAGAGCGATAAGGAGAACGGTTATTCCTCTTCATCTTCTTCTCCTGGTTCTAGCAATCGAATCACACCATTATCCGACGCTTTAATGCGCCAGCCATCTTGTATAGTATCGCCAGTATTGGGATAGAAAGAGAGTGTAAATGGTGTCACTTCAGCACTCGACAAGATGTAGATCTGTGGTGGCTTAGGTTTCTTTTCTTCTTCAAGATCAGCAAACATATCTTCATCAAATAGGCTTCCTGGGTTGAATAACCGATCATCGTCTGCCCACGCGCCACCGCCTAAGCTGAGTGATAGTGCGAGCTCTTCCGGTAATTCTGTTGAAGAGGGTATTTTTTCGAATTCGACTTCCTGCCAGCCTTCAGACTTAAGCGTCATCAGAACATAGGTCGATTTCTTTTCATCGATGCGAATGCCAAAATCCAGACCACTCAAAATCGCTTCTTCGCTGAGTAGCTGAACTCGTTGGTAGAAACTTTGAGCGTATTTTTTGGCGACATCTTTACTATTGGTAGGAATGGTCGCAATAACAGCGACCGCCGTTACTGATAGTAATACCAACACCAAAAGAATCTCAATCAAGGTGAAACCTGGCTGTTTGTGCGTAGTTTTCACCTTGCAGACTCCATCTGTTTACGTCCTACCATCAAATAACGGCATCAAGCGACAATAAGCCTAAGCTTACTGAAAATCTTGCATGTTCCAGTTACCGATATCCGCAGCAACACCTTCACCACCTTCTTGTCCATCTGCGCCAAGAGTAAAGATGTCGATAGTGCCGTTATCACCTGGGCTTAGGTATTGGTACTCGTTGCCCCATGGGTCGTTAGGTAGGCGTTTGATGTAGCCACCGTCGCGGTAATTACGAGGCTCTGGGCTGCTTGGCTTAGAAACCAGTGCATCAAGACCTTGATCCGTTGTTGGGTACACGCTGTTATCCAGTTTGTACATATCTAGCGCATTCTCTAGCGCCACAATATCTGTGATGGCTTTCTGTTGGTCAGCCTTCTCTTTGTTACCCAATAGGTTAGGTACAACAAAGCTAGCCAAAACGCCAAGGATAACCACAACCACCATCACCTCTAATAGGGTAAAGCCTGATTGTTTCTTCATTTTATTTTTCATTATTTTCTCCAAAGTACAGACAACGAGTTGAGGGGAATGGTGTCCTTCTTCTCGATAATCCAAAAACGTTCTATGAACAGTATTAGCCGCTCATTAAGTTGTTCATTTCAAGCATTGGCATCAGAGTCGCCATCACAATAAACAGAACCAAACCCGCCATCAAAGCGATAAGTGCCGGGGTAAAAATGCCTAACGCAATATTGACCGTCGACTCAAAGCTTTGGTCTTGGTTATCGGCTGCACGAGTCAGCATCTGCTCTAGTTGACCACTCTGCTCACCACTGGCAATCATGTGCAGCATCATCGGCGGGAAGAGTTTAGTATGATCAAGCGCTTTACGCAGGCTTGCCCCTTCTCTCACGCTATCCGATGCTTGTAACACTTGTTGTTTCACATGGTGGTTCGACATCACGTCAACCGCAACCTTCATCCCCTCAAGGATTGGAATCGCACTTGAAGTACAAATTGAAAGTGTGCGAGCAAAGCGAGAGGTATTAATGCCTTTCGCTATCTTGCCGATCAGCGGGATACTCAATAATTTGCGGTCCCAACTTAGACGCACGCCCGGTCTTTTGAGCGCAGTCTTAATCAACACAATCACACCAATGATCAGCAACAGTAATTGGATGCCCCAATTCTGGATAAATTCACTCGATGCCAATAAAAATTGAGTTGATTGAGGAAGCTCCTGTCCCATCTGAATAATAGGTTCAACAATCTTGGGTACTACCGTTGCTAATAGGAACGAAACAATAGTCACCGCAAACACCACCAGCACAACAGGGTAGATCATCGCTTGTAGCAGCTTAGAGCGCATCTTCTGGCGGTTTTCAGCGTAATCGGCTAATCGTTCTAGTACCGCATCCAAGTGCCCAGATTTCTCACCAGCCGCGACCATGGCTCTAAACAGTTCATCAAAGATGTGGGGGTAATCAGCTAAGCTATCCGCTAGCGAGTAACCTTCCGTTACCTTAGAGCGAACCGCGAGTAGCATAGTACGAATACGAGGCTTTTCAGACTGCTCCGCTACGGCTTTCAAACACTCTTCTAAGGGCATGCCTGATTGCACTAGAGTGGAGATTTGGCGAGTGATCAAAGCAAGGTCTGGCGTGCTGATACCACGCTTAAAGCTAGTCGATGGCTGTGAGCCTTTCGCTATTTTCGCTTTAGCTTCGGTCATCTCGACCGGCATTAAGCCTTGCTCTTTTAAGCGCTGGCGAGCCTGACGAGCGTTATCCGCTTCAATCGAACCCTTTTTACTTTTGCCTTTGGCATCCAGTGCTTTGTATTCAAATGCCGCCATATTAGACTTCCTTGGTCACGCGCATCACTTCTTCTAGAGACGTTATCCCTTTCCGAACTTTGCTCAAGCCATCTTCTCGAATACTTGGGGTTGTGCCACGAATTGCTTTCTCAATCGCTTGTTCGCCGGCTTCACTGTGGATCAGCTCTTGTACCGACTCATCAACCATTAACAACTCATGAATACCAGTACGGCCTCGATAACCTTTGTTGCTGCAATGCTCACACCCTTTGGCATGGTAAAGCGTCAAACTCTCTTTCTTCTTCAAACCAAATAGCTTCTTCTGCTCCTTGTCTGCTTCGTAAGGCTCTTTACAGTCGTTACACAAGGTACGAACCAAGCGCTGCGCTAATACACCAAGCAGTGAAGAGGAGATAAGGAATGGTTCGATACCCATATCACGTAGACGCGTAATGGCACCTACTGCGGTATTGGTATGGAGAGTCGACATCACTAAGTGACCTGTCAAAGAGGCTTGAACAGCAATCTCAGCAGTCTCTAAGTCACGAATCTCACCAATCATTACCACATCCGGGTCTTGACGAAGAATCGCACGTAAACCGCGAGCAAAGGTCATATCCACCTTAGGGTTTACTTGTGTTTGGCCGATACCATCAATATCGAATTCGATTGGATCTTCAACGGTAAGAATGTTGCGTTCGTTGCTGTTCAGCTCTTGCAGGCCTGCATACAAAGTTGTGGATTTACCCGAACCTGTAGGACCCGTTACCAAGATAATGCCATGTGGACGCTGAATCAGTTTACGGAAGTTCTCGTGATTCTCTTCCGTCATACCCAAGCTGTGCAGGTCTAGGCGAGTCGCGTTTTTATCCAACAGACGCATTACCACACGCTCACCGTGTGATGAAGGCATGGTAGATACACGAACGTCGACGGCTCGGCCACCAATACGCAGTGAAATACGACCATCTTGTGGCACGCGTTTTTCCGCAATATCTAACTTCGCCATAACCTTTACACGCGACACGAGCAGCGGCGCAAGTTTACGGCTTGGTGCAAGAACATCACGTAATACACCATCAATACGGAAGCGGATCGAAAGCGACTTCTCAAAGGTCTCGATATGGATATCCGAAGCACCTTCTTTGATCGCCTCGCCCAACATCGCGTTGATAAGCTTGATGATTGGCGCGTCATCTTCTGACTCAAGTAAGTCTTCATCTTGTGGCAGCTCTTCTGCCAATGAGAAGAAGTCATCACTGTCGGCGCCGATATCTTCCATCAACTGACGAGCTTCTGAAGAGTCGCGCTGGTAAGCATCGGTTAGCTTCTTATCAAATTCATCTGCAGTGATCGCTTGTGGTGTAAAACCATTTTTCACCACACGACTCACCTCGATGATCGCCGTCGATTTCAGTGGTTCAACGTAATACAGCGTCGGTGCGTGTTCTGGGTGCTGATACTCGAGCACCATCTTGTAACGGTTCGCAAAGCTAAACGGCAAGCGCTGATAAGTTCGTGCCGCCCCTACCAATTCAGCCATTATTCTGTTTCCATCTGATCAATGAAGGCTTGAAGTTCAGCCGGGTAATTCATGCTTTCGCCAAATTTAGGCAGTACTGGAATATTATCGTCATCCATCAACTTCAGGCCCTGCTCTGACTTATACAGCTGTTCAGCACGGATGAAATTGTATTTACGCTGAGTGATACCATCGGCTGTCATACCATCACGAATGATGGTTGGCTTGATGAATACCATTAGATTCTTTTTCTCAACCTGAGTACTAGTTGATTTGAATAGATGACCAAGCACTGGGATATCACCTAAGAATGGCACCTTAGATTCACTCTCTAATGCACGCTCATCAATTAGACCACCAAGAACCAGCATTTGACCGTCTTGAACAATCACTGACGTATTTAGCTGACGCTTAGCAAAACGAACATCGACCGCGCCGTTCGCGCCCAATACGTTTGACACCTCTTGCTCAATATTCAACTGAACTGAGTCGCCTTCGTTGATTTGTGGAACCACTTTAAGCTTGATACCAACTTCTTTACGCTCAACCGTTTGGAATGGGTTGTCGTTGCTTGAGCCCGCCGTCGAGCCAGTAAGAACCGGTACTTCTTCACCAACGATAAACGACGCTTCACCGTTGTCCATGACGGTAATGCTCGGAGAAGATAGGATATTTGAGTTTGAATCAGTCGCAACTGCGCTAATCAAGGCAGTCCAGTCGCCCATCACCACACTCATCGCGGCACCGTTCACGCCAGAAAGAGCAGTAGCTAATGTCGAGTAGTCACCCTGCTCTGTCGTGGTTTCATTACGTAGGAACTTACCGTTCTCATCATATACAGCGGTTGTTGTCTCGGTGTCTTTAGCTTCTTCTAAGCCAACCATAACTCCACCAATCGAAGCACCAGTGTTGCTGTATTGAATCATGGCACCCGTTTCTAGGTTACCCCATTGCACGCCAAGGTTAACGCCATCGCCTTCTGCCATTTCGACAATCAAGGCTTCAATCAATACTTGAGCACGACGGATATCAAGTTGAGCAATCACATCTTGTAGTGCGTTCATGATATCTGGCTGTGCGGTAATCACTAACGAGTTGGTATCGCTGTGCGCCGAAATCACGACTTTATCGCGTTGAGATGAGCTGCCTTTGGTTGAAGTTTGCTTTTCTGATTGCAGATTGTCCGACACACCTTTCAGTACATCGACTAAATCTTCTGCTTTTGCATATTTAAGATAGATAACTTGGTTGTTGCCCTTGGTTGCCATCTCGACATCAAGTTGCTCAATCAGTTTTCTTAAACGACTGCGAACTTTAGGGTCACCAGAGATAAGAATCGCATTGGTACGCTCGTCGGCCACCAACTTAGGTTGTAGAAACGCTGGTGTGTTTTTCGCATCGGTGGTTTTATTCAGTGCATCAACAATACGCACCATTTCCGCGGCTGAAGCGTTCTTTAGTTCAACCACTTCAATCTCTTTATCACCGGCTTGGTCAACGCGTTTGATAATTTCAGCTAAGCGATTTACGACTGCCGCTCGACCAGTAATTAGGATGATATTGGCTGGGTCGTAGTGAACAACATTACCCGCACCCGCATTGTCGTTCAGTTGGCGAAGCAGAGGAGAAAGTTCACGAACCGAAACATTGCGAACTGTCACAACGCGAGTGACTACGCTGTCGCCGGCGATCGAGTCACGATCGCCCACAACAGGAATTGCAGAAGTCTTAGAATCCTTAGCCTTAATGATCTTCAGAACACCAGAGTCCATTTCGACGACGGCATAGCCGTAAACCTCTAAGACGTTTAGGAAGAAGCTGTAATATTGCTCTTCATTGAGCACGTCATAGCTACGCACATCAATTTTTCCGCGCACCGATGGGTCAACGATGATCGTTTTCTCAAGGTTACGGCCAACAATATTAATAAACTCTTGAATATCAGTGCCTTTAAAGCTGGCACTAAAATCATTAGCGATGGCTGCGGGTGTGCAGATTAAGCTTCCTGCCAGTAACCATGCACTTTTCTTAAACCAATGCTTCACGTACTTCTCCTACACTTTCGTCTTTCATTAGACGCAAAGTTTTAAAATTCAATAAACACTTCATGTTGTTGCCCATCCCTCTCGACGACCAGGTTTAATTCTGTCAGTTCTGAGATTGAACGGAATATGTTGCCCATAGCGGCTGGGTCTGTCAGGTCTTGACCATTTAACTGAGTCGCAATATCTCCGTTTTGGAGCCCAACAGAGTTAAAAAGTTCTGAATCTTTGCCAGGGCTCACACGATAACCAATCACACTGTCGTCACGCTTCACCTGAGATAAGCGAACATATTGGAAGATTTGTTGTGGATCTTTCATTATCTTCGCTTTAATTTCATCGAGCTTCTCTTCTGCAGAAGCTGGGTTGTTACCACGCACTGAAGAAGAAGCGCGGCGTGGTGCGGGTTCAGATACAGCCAGACGCTTATACTCGATGCCTTCCAGCATCAGGGTTTCATCTCGACCTGAGTTATCAATGATCACGCGGTCAATTAATACGGCTTTAAGTTTGGCTCTGGTGCCTTCTATCTGTTCATTAATCCCGTAAGTCGCTTGCGTACCACGGTTGGCAATCACCGCTAAGCTCAATTCTGGGTTAGAACTGGCAACCGCACCCACTAACACTAAGTTAAGGCGAGTCTTAGGCGCATCCTGAATCACTTGTTGTTCAACCACTGCAGGCTTGCTTGGGTTGTAAGCGCCAAACATGTTGCTCTTTTGCAAAGAAGAGATGTCTAAGGTTGATTGAGGAGTCGCAGACGATGAAACTGTTGCTTTCCAAGGCACGACGGTTTGCTCAGCCGGTTCAATAAACCAGACAAGCTGCCCTAAAATCCATGCAGAGGCTGCAATAAGCACACAACAAATAGCGAGGCTCAGTTTCTGCTGAAGCACAAATCCATTATCTAATAAGCGGCTCAGCAGCGGGGAATTCCCCATACGACTTTTGAGCTCTAAAAAGTTCACTTTAACTGACCCATCCATAACTAAGAAAACTGTAACTTACTAAACTTTCAGCTTTTTATGCTTAAATTCTGTCCATGCTTTTTTGAAAGCATAATATCTCAAACTATATCATAGACAATCTATAAATCTTCATTACCTAAGCTATTTTGTAATCTTCCTTGAAAAAAAAGCACGTTGCCTCCACATAAGCTTCTAACAAATGCGATAAGCATCATCAAATAAAACAAGTCGCATAGTGTTGATAACTGTTCAATGCTACTCACTTCTCACTAAAAAGGCACAGCCTATATGAAAACTTCTAATGAAGCTGTCAGACTCGATAAATGGTTGTGGGCAGCGCGCTTTTACAAAACTCGCTCTATTGCTCGCAATATGGTCGATGGTGGTAAAGTCCACTATAATGGTCAGCGCAGCAAGCCAAGTAAGATTGTCGAACTTGGGGCAGTTATTACACTGCGCCAAGGTAATGAAGAAAAGACGGTAACGATCGAGAAAATTTCAGCCCACCGTGGCGGAGCGCCGATCGCTCAAACCCTCTATGAAGAAACCACCGAGAGCTTGGCAAAACGAGAAGAGTTTGCGAAACAACGCAAGCTACACGCACACAACCCAGCTCCAGAGCGTCGCCCTGATAAAAAGCAACGTCGTGACATCATCAAGTTCAAGCATCAATAAGCTAGAAGGAATAGCCAAATGGCAAACAATGTTTTAAATCGCTACCTATTTGAAGACCTATCAGTACGTGGTGAATTGGTACAAATGGATGAAGCGTACCAACAGATTATTTCTAGCAAGGAATACCCAGCTCCAGTACAAAAGCTGCTGGGTGAGCTATTGGTTTCAACCACGCTACTGACTGCGACCCTAAAATTTGAAGGCTCTATCACTATGCAGCTGCAAGGTGATGGCCCAGTATCTCTAGCAGTTATCAATGGCGACCATAACCAAAAGATCCGTGGTGTTGCTCGTTTTGAAGGTGATATTGCCGACGATGCTGGCCTACACGACCTAATGGGCAAAGGCCACCTAGTGATCACTATCGATCCTAAGAAAGGCGAACGCTACCAAGGTATCGTTGGTCTTGAAGGCGACACACTAGCTCAAGTACTTGAAGGTTACTTCGCGAACTCTGAGCAGCTTAAGACTCGTCTATGGCTACGCACTGGTGAGCACGAAGGCAAAGCACACGCTGCTGGTATGTTGCTACAAGTTATGCCTGACGGCACTGGTACTCCAAATGACTTTGAGCACCTAGAGCAGCTAACAGACACAGTGAAAAACGAAGAGCTATTCTCTCTAGAAGCAAACGAACTGCTTTACCGTTTGTACAACCAAGAGAAAGTACAACTTTTCACACCACAGCCAGTTGAATTCTTCTGTGGTTGTTCTCGTGAACGCAGCGCTGCAGCAATCATTACCATTGCTCAAGAAGAGATTTACGACATCCTAAGCACTGAAGGTAGCGTCGCTCTTCACTGTGATTACTGTGGTACGAACTACTCGTTCGACAAGAACGATGTTGATGCACTGTATGCAGAAGCAGCAGATAAAGGCAGCAATACGGTTCATTAATTTACGTCGTACCAAAAACACGTAATTTACCCCAAAAAGGTCAGCACTAAGCTGGCCTTTTTTGTGATCAAAATAGCGCAAACTTCGTAACATCTCGTAATAAAATCACTGCTTAATTTTAATCAATTAATAATGTTCCCGCCCCTAGCGCAAAGGTTTGCGTACAGGATAGACTAGTTAGGCCAATATGTGACGAGACACTTAAAACCCCACGGTTAATATGGATATTTTTTGAGCTGTATCCCTGTTTCCCCCGAGTCTCGTTGCTAGCATGGTGAGCAGATAACAATAAAAAATTAATACAAAATCCCTACAAAATATCCTACAAGGAGCACCTATGACCGTTATGGAACATACTAAGGCTGCACAAATTGATCTAACTAAGCACGGACTTACTGGCGTTACCGAAGTTCTTCGCAATCCTAGCTATGAGCAGTTATTCGTTGAAGAAACACTGCCAGGTTTGGAAGGCTACGAAAAAGGCGTAGTAACGGAACTAGGTGCTGTTGCTGTTGACACTGGTATCTTTACTGGCCGCTCAC
Source organism: Vibrio sp. Isolate22 (assembly GCF_022398115.1). Lineage (NCBI taxonomy): Bacteria > Pseudomonadati > Pseudomonadota > Gammaproteobacteria > Vibrionales > Vibrionaceae > Vibrio > Vibrio sp. Isolate22. The sequence continues at coordinate 62,484 of NZ_JAKEUW010000007.1, forward strand.
CGAAAGATAAGTACATTGTTAAAGATGACACGACCCGCGATACCATGTGGTGGTCAGATCAAGGCAAAAACGATAACAAACCGATCACAACTGAAGTATGGAATGAGCTGAAAGAGCTTGTAACAACTCAGCTATCTGGCAAGCGCCTGTTTGTCATCGACGGTTACTGTGGTGCTAACCCTGATACACGCTTAAGTGTACGTATTATCACTGAAGTCGCGTGGCAAGCGCACTTCGTTAAGAACATGTTCATTCGTCCTACCGACGAAGAGCTAGCAACGTTCGAACCTGATTTCGTGGTAATGAACGGTGCTAAAACAACTAACCCTAACTGGGAAAAACAGGGCCTAAACTCTGAGAACTTCGTAGCATTCAACCTAACAGAGCGTGTTCAAATCATCGGTGGTACTTGGTACGGCGGTGAGATGAAGAAAGGCATGTTCGCAATGATGAACTACCTACTTCCTCTGCAAGGTATCGCTTCAATGCACTGTAGTGCAAACGTCGGCGAAAAAGGTGATGTAGCGGTATTCTTCGGTCTATCTGGTACAGGTAAAACAACGCTATCAACAGACCCTAAACGTGAACTAATCGGTGACGATGAGCACGGCTGGGATGACGACGGTATCTTCAACTTTGAAGGCGGTTGTTACGCGAAGACGATCCGTCTATCTAAGGAAGCAGAACCAGAAATCTACAATGCAATCCGTCGTGATGCACTGTTAGAAAACGTAACGGTTCGTGGCGATGGTTCTATCGATTTTGATGACGGTTCTAAAACAGAAAACACTCGTGTTTCTTACCCGATTCACCACATCGACAACATCGTTAAGCCAGTATCAAAAGCAGGTCACGCTCAAAAGGTTATCTTCCTGACTGCTGATGCATTTGGTGTATTACCACCAGTTTCTAAACTGACTCCAGAGCAAACGAAGTACCACTTCCTATCTGGTTTCACAGCGAAACTAGCAGGTACAGAGCGCGGTATCACAGAGCCGACTCCAACCTTCTCTGCAGCATTTGGCGCGGCGTTCCTAACGCTTCACCCAACTCAGTACGCTGAAGTACTTGTGAAACGCATGGAAGCAGCAGGCGCTGAAGCTTACCTAGTAAACACAGGTTGGAACGGTACTGGCAAACGTATCTCTATCCAAGATACGCGTGGCATCATCGACGCTATCCTAGATGGTTCTATCGACAAGGCTGAGACTAAGGTTATCCCTATGTTCAACCTAGAAGTGCCTCTAGCGCTGCACGATGTTGACCCTGCGATCCTAGATCCACGCGACACGTACACAGACCCACTACAATGGGAAAGCAAAGCGAAAGATCTAGCAGAGCGCTTCATCAACAACTTTGATAAGTACACTGACAACGCTGAAGGTAAGTCACTGGTTGCGGCTGGTCCACAACTAAACTAATCCAAGCATCTGCTCGGGCTAAGCCAAAAGCGAACGCCCATTTAAAACGATATTTTTGTAGCAAGCCCCTCTTTTGAGGGGCTTTTTTGTTGATGCTTGTCCCTTTTTGTTCCACTCTGTTTTAAGACTATTGAAATGTAAGGCTTTCAAGGAATGAAAAAGGTATTCATGGTGTTCGGCATTGTGTTGGCTATCGCCGTTGCGGTTATCGCAGCGTTGCTATTAAGCCTACAGACTCAATACCGGGCGGATGTTGCTAACTTTCTTATCAAGCACACGGTTGACCAACCGGTGGTCATTGAAGATGTCGAGTATCAAGCGCCTTATCACATCACCCTAATGGGAATCACCCATACCCAACCAGAAAAGCAACCACCTCTGTATATCGATAAGGTCGATCTTTGGTTCAGCCCTGACTCTCTCATTGAAGCCAAACTCGTCTTAGACTCTGTATTAATCAGTGGTATCCAGTTGGAAGCGAACGATCTAGAAACGCTCTCACCACTGTTAAACGAGCAAAGCCTCAAGCTCCGCCAGTTGGCGATCAATAATCTGGATTTTTCGACCAACAGCTTTAATGTGCGGGGCATCGATCTGCAGATCGCCGAGCCAACCTTTAGCAATAGTCAAACACTGCTGCCTTATGGCAAAACCCAACTTTCCGCTTCGCAACTCTATTGGCAAGGTGAAGCCTTCGATAACCTTCTAATCGACCTTGACCTTAAACCGAGCGACAGCACACTTTATGGCGCCTCGTTTGAGTGGCGCGGTGCCAAGATTTCAGGGCAAGCAGAACAATATAAACATGATTGGTCACTAGTGAATGTCACTGTAGATGGCTTACGCCTCAACCAGCAGCAAAGTCAGAGCCTATTAAGCAAAGAATGGGATGTGGCGGGCATTCATATCAACCATATCAACAGCTTAGATATTTTACGTAGCGACATCGAATGGCCAAGCGGGCACCTTGCGGCCTTTGACGCTTCACTAGAAAACATCAAATTGCCTTTCGAGCTTTGGCGACAACAGAAAGCGCTTTTCTCGCTGCAAGCCGAAGGGGTCACTGTTGATGATGACATCTTCATCGAGCCAAATATCAAGCTAAGCCTAGAGCCAAACCAGATACTGATTGAAGATTTCTATACTCAATTTCTGCAAGGCACCGTTCAGCTCAATGGTGAGGTCACCCCTAGCAGCATTAGATTGGCGCAGCTCGACTTGCAAGGCATTAAATGGGTCACGGAAAGCCAAAATAAAACACAGCCAGTAGCGCGCCTCTCACCCTGGCTTAAAGAGCTTCAACAAGCCTCTATAGAACGATTGAATGTAGAACGCACCCAGCTCATACAACTTGCACAAAAGCCTTACTGGCAAGTCTCTGGGCTGCACATTGAAGGACACCAAGTTCAACTGCTTCAGGATAGAAAGCTAGGATTGTGGCAAGGAGAACTGATGGCCAGCGCAAACGATGCCAGCTACCAAAGCATTCTCAGCGCTCAACCTGTGATTGAGATGAACAGTGACCAAGGAAAATGGACACTCACACGCCTGTTTGCCCCCCTAAAGCAAGGGTATATCGAAGCCAATGCGACACTCGATTTTAACCAAATCAGTAAGCCGTGGAGCATCGACATCTCAGCGGATGGCTTACCTATCTCGCCAATACTGCAGCAACTCGACTTACCACTCGATGCCACAGGCTATGGTGAATTTGAACTGCAAGCTTCTGGCCTATATGGCGATTCACTGATGTTGGGCTATTCAACCACCGGCCAACTTAAAGGCAGCGTTCGTCAGGGTGTGATGACCTTTAACGATACGCTTTCTGAAACCTCGACCGATAACGTGTTTGAAATCCTTGAATTCAACGCGAGTTTTGACCGTGGTCGCTTCACGCTTCAACCGATGCACATTATTGGTGCATCCGCTGCAGAGGAAGGTTCACAGAGAGTTCAAACTTTGAATGGCGAAGTTTCTGGAGAGCTAGACCTGCTTAAAACGAAGCAACACACTCTCTCAATTATGCTGTCTGACCCATGTAACCAAATCTCTGGCAAGCTTGATCAATCGGAGTACACAGCGATTAATGACTGCCAACAAAAAAGCGCCACTCCACAGGAGTAGCGCTTTCAATCCATAACTCAACCTATCATAAAGCGGGCGTGAAGTTATTCGCTCACCTTGCTGTCACTTGATAGGATCTTCTTATAGTCAGGGATCAGCATGTAGGTGCCAGTAAACTCTACTGCTTCCACGTCCCCGCTGTGGATGGTCACGTGAATAATGATACGTGCCTTTCTTCCTGATGCGAGGCGATCCAAGTCACCACTGATACCATCTAAAGAAGTAGAGGCTACAGGGTTTTGCTCCACAGGATGGCGATAACGAATATTACTGTCTGCTAGAACAATATCGCCCGTCAGACCGCGCTCTTTCATCAATAGCCACGTCATACCCCAACCTGTCAGTGTTGCTAGCGTAAAAGCAGAGCCTGCAAACATGGTGTTGTGTGGGTTCAGATTCGGGTTTAGCTGAGCACTACACTCGAACTGATAACCTGTGTACTGGTTTATCTTGATGCCCATCTTATCGCTGATAGGGATCTGGTGTTCCCAACGCTGCTGAAGCTCATTACACCATTCAGGCTTGCGCAGAACATCTGCCATTGGATCAAGCGGCTTCACCATCTGTTGGTGACGAACAGGACCACGTTGGTCGTTAATCTCACCGCGACGCTCAAAGCTGTTCTTCTCATAGAAAGAGATCGCATCTTCACGTGCGTTACACACTAGGCGCTTAGCGCCCTCTTGGCGAGCCAGCGACTCTAGTGCGACTAAAATCAATGAGCCCATGCCTTTGCTACGGCGAGAGTTTTTTACCGCCATGTAGCGGATCTGACCTTCGAGATCTGGGGTGATATACAGACGACCAATCGCCATCGGACGGCCTCGGCCATCCACAATCATGCGATGGTGACTCATGCCATCGTATTCGTCACGCTCGGAACCCACTGGCATTCGCCAAGGTTCACGTAACATCTGCCAACGAAAATGGTAATACTTGTTCAGTTGATTTTCGGTGGTTGGGGTTATGAGTTTAAACATGCTTATTCCTTTAAGCTTAAACCTGCAGCCAGAATGTTACTGGACCATCATTAACCAGAGCCACTTTCATGTCGGCTGCAAATCGACCACGTTCCGTTGGCAATACTGATTCACATTGGTCAGAGAAATAATTGTAAAGACGCTCGGCATCTTCTGGGTGAGCGCCACGAGAAAAACCAGCTCGTGTACCTTTTTTGGTATCGGCTGGCAGTGTGAATTGAGAAACCACTAATACCTTGCCATTCACCTGTTTCACGTTGAGGTTCATTTTATCGTCTTCATCTCCAAAGACACGATAAGTCGTCACTCGTTCCATCAAACGTTTCGCTTTGGCTTCGTCGTCACCTTTTTCCACGCCTAATAGTACTAATAAGCCTTGTTCAATCTCACCAACTACTTCGCCATCAACACGGACGGCAGCTTCACTTACTCTCTGAATCAGTGCTATCACTGTTGTTTCCTTGCTCTGTGATTTTGTCGTTATCCGTGGAGTGTACCATTATTTTTTGCGTCTCACTCCACTCTTCCTTCTCACCGAGCGCTGCCGTCACCTCAGCCCCCACCAGCACTATCAACCAGCATAAATAAACCCAAACAAACAGAATCGGGATAGCCGCTAATGCGCCATAGATTACCTGATATGAAGGGAACTGAGTGATGTAAGCAGCGAAGCCTTTCTTACTGAGTTCGAACAGTAATGCCGCCACCAAAGAGCCAGCAGCTGCATGAGAAAAATGGATTTTCTTATTGGGTACCAATAGGTATAAACCAAAGAACGCAAAGAACGCAAAGAAAGAGAGAATCAGAGGGAGTTTGCGAATCAGAGTATTAAAAGCACCAGACACCACTTCGTTTTGTAGCAAGCTTAATGATGTCACATATGAGGTGGCTGCAATGCTCGCCCCAACCAAGATTGGCCCGAGAGTGAGCACCATCCAGTACATAGAGAAAGACAGCACTGCACGTCGCTTCTCGGTAACACGCCAGATGTAATTTAGGTTCTTATCGATGTTAGAGATTAGCATCAACGCGGCGATAAATAAGAACACACTACCAACCGCCGTCATCTTGCCGGTATTGGCAACGAACTCCAACAAGGCGCCGTGTACCGCATCCCCTGACGCTGGAACAAAGTTAGTAATAATAAAGTTTTGAATCACAATACCCACATCTGCGAACACGGAAAATGATGACAAGATAGAGAGCAAAACCGTCAACATGGGTACGATTGAAAGCAAGGTAATGTACGCCAAATAGCCCGCATTCACATTGACTCGGTCATGCGTCATACGTGCTAAAAGGTAGCGAAAATACTGGATACTAAGTATGCCGACCTTTGTTATCTTCAACTTGTAACTCCCTGGTAACTCGTTCATAGTTCTAATTAATATTCCGACATATCAATCACAGTGAATAAATGTTCAAAAATAGCGTAGGAAAAATGCTTGAGAACAAGGCAGAATTTTTTGATAAGTAGTTATTCTACAATCAAAAGTTCTAACGCCGTTATCAAGTATTTTAACAAGCTAGGTTGAGCGGTTATTTACTACGATTGATATTATTTAACTATAGGAAACAAGGATGCCTTATTTAATAGTTATAGTCCTCTCTATTTTTACTCTTACTGGATGCCAATCCGCCTATTACTCTGCAATGGAGCAAGTGGGCTATCACAAACGTGACATCATGGTCGACAGAGTAGAAGATGCAAAAGAGTCGCAGCAGGGTGCTCAGGAAGAATTTACCAGCGCACTTGAAGCACTCAGCAGCCTGACTAATTTCAGTGGCGGCGATCTAGAAGACATGTACAACAAGATAAACGATAAATACCAAGACAGCGAAAAAGCGGCGCAAAATGTGACTGACCGAATCGCTGCGATTGAAGATGTGTCTGATGCGCTGTTTGAAGAGTGGCAAGCCGAGCTCGACCTCTACACCAGTGACTCCCTACGTCGTTCTAGTGAGCAAAAACTGCGTGAAACTAAATCGTCTTACCAAACCATGCTGTCAGCCATGAAGCGCGCTGAGAAGAAGATGGACCCAGTACTCAATACTCTGCGCGATAACACCCTTTATCTGAAACACAACCTCAATGCGAGTGCGGTTGGCTCACTGCAAGGTGAGTTTATGAGTCTAGAAAAAGACATCGCGTACGCGATCAAACAGATGAATGCAGCGATTGCTGAGTCGGATAAGTTCCTTGCTCAACTCAATCAGAAGTAACGCCTAAAAAGACAAAACAAGATAAGCCCGTATGACTCCAATCATTATAACTGGCGGCCCTGGCGCCGGAAAAACCACACTGATTAATGCGTTGGCTGATGCGGGTTACCCCACCTTCGCAGAGTCCTCTCGTCAGTTAATAGAACAGCAAAGTCAGCTTGAAGACGGTATCTTACCTTGGGTAGATCTTCCCGGCTTTGCTGAGCTTTGTCTAGGTGTGATGGGCGAGCAAAAAGACCAAGCCAATCAACATCCGATTGCCTTTCTCGATCGCGCCATTCCCGACATTTGTGGCTATTTGGCTCAGGCTAACCTAGAGATAGATGCGACCTACCGAGAAGCAAGCCAAGGCTATCACTCACAAGTCTTATTCTGCCGCCCAGAGACTTCGATCTATGTTCAAGATGAAGTGCGCCCTTATCCCTTTGAAGAAGCATTAGAGATTCACCACGCGCTGGTTAGTGTCTATCAAGAGCTTGGTTATGAGGTAGTTGAAGTGCCGTTTATGTCGGTCGCTGAGCGAGTGCAGTACGTTGAGAGCCTCCTAGGAATCAAAAGCTAGATTCATGATATCTCGTTCCTCAATTCTGGAATGACGATTCGATGACAGGAAATGGATAAAAGAGAGCGGACACCGAAGATACTGACACTCTTAGTATCTAGCTATCTCCAGTCTAAACACGCTCTTCGTATAACGCATCCCGCTTATTCGTAACCACCAAACAGACTCCCGTCATTCCCTACAGCGAGGCACGAGCGTGATAGGGAATCTCTGCCATACCATAAAAAGATTCCTGATATCTCGTTCCTCGATTCTGGAATGACGATTCGATGGCAGGAAATGGATAACAGAGAACGGGCACCAAAGGTACTGACCCTCTTAGTACCTAGCTATTTCCAGTCTAAACACGCTCTTCGTATCCCGCATCTCGTGCACTCGTATCTTAGCTAACTAAAAAACAAAAGCCCTGAGCAGCTTGGCTACTCAGGGCTTTCTTATTTATTTAGCTAGAAGCTAGTCGGCGAGCAATTAAGCTTTAGCTGGACGTGCTGCACGCTTACGTTCGTTTTCAGTAAGAAGCTTCTTACGGATACGAATGTTTTCTGGCGTTACTTCTACTAGTTCGTCTTCGTCGATGAACTCAAGAGCTTGCTCTAGAGTGTGACGGATAGGTGGCGAAAGAACCTGTGCTTCATCAGTACCAGATGCACGAACGTTCGTTAGTTGCTTACCTTTCAGACAGTTTACTGTCAGGTCGTTTGAACGGTTGTGAATACCGATGATTTGACCTTCGTATACTTCGTCCGCGTGCTCAGCGAATAGACGACCACGTTCTTGTAGGTTGAATAGTGCGTAAGTCAGAGCTTTACCTGTTGCGTTCGAGATTAGAACACCGTTGTTACGTTGACCAATTACGCCACCTTTGTGTGGACCGTAGTGATCGAACGTGTGGTAAAGAAGACCAGAACCAGACGTTAGCGTTAGGAACTCAGTTTGGAAACCGATAAGGCCACGAGAAGGCATCATGAAGTCCATGCGAACACGGCCTTTGCCATCTGGAGACATATCAGTTAGCTCACCTTTACGTAGACCGATGTTTTCCATGATGCCACCTTGGTGCTCTTCAAGCACGTCGATAGTCACAGTTTCAAACGGTTCTGTTAGGTTGCCATCTTCATCTTTCTTGATGATTACTTCTGGACGAGATACTGCTAGCTCGAAGCCTTCACGACGCATGTTCTCGATCAGGATAGAAAGGTGAAGTTCACCACGACCAGATACACGGAAACGATCTGGATCGTCTGTTTGTTCAACACGTAGTGCTACGTTGTGTACTAGTTCTTTCTCTAGACGCTCGAGGATGTTACGTGAAGTAACGAACTTACCTTCTTTACCCGCGAACGGAGAAGTGTTTACTTGGAACGTCATTGTTACTGTTGGTTCATCAACAGAAAGCGGAGTCATCGCTTCAACGTTGTTCACGTCACAGATAGTGTCAGAGATTTTAAGCTCACCAAGACCAGTGATTGCAATGATGTCACCAGCGTTAGCTTGTTCAACTTCGTGACGGTCAAGGCCTAGGTAGCCTAGTACAGTACCTACTTTACCGTTACGCTTCTTACCGTCAGCGCCGATGATAGATACTTGTTGGTTTGGCTTAACAGAACCACGAGTAACACGTGCAACACCGATAACACCTACGTAAGAGCTGTAATCTAGTTGAGAAACTTGCATTTGTAGTGGACCGTCAAGGTCAACAGCTGGCGCGTCTACTGTATCAACAACAGCTTGGAACAGTGGTTCCATGTCTGTGCCAGTTTCGCCTTCAGTCATTGTTGCCCAACCGTTTAGAGCTGAAGCGTAAACAACTGTGAAGTCTAGTTGCTCATCAGTCGCACCTAGGTTGTCGAAAAGGTCGAATACTTGATCCATAACCCAATCAGGACGAGCGCCTGGGCGGTCAATCTTGTTGATTACAACGATTGGCTTAAGACCGTGTGCGAATGCTTTTTGCGTTACGAAACGAGTTTGAGGCATTGGGCCGTCAACTGCGTCAACGATCAGTAGAACAGAGTCAACCATAGACATGATACGCTCAACTTCACCACCGAAGTCCGCGTGTCCCGGGGTATCTACGATGTTGATGCGGTAATCATTCCAGTTGATTGCTGTGTTCTTAGCAAGAATGGTAATGCCACGCTCTTTTTCGATGTCATTCGAATCCATGACACGCTCTTCAGCTTCACCACGAGACTCTAGAGTGCCTGACTGTTGTAGCAGTTTATCAACCAAAGTCGTTTTACCGTGGTCAACGTGCGCGATGATCGCGATATTTCTTAACTTATCAATCTGTGGAGTAGACATGGATTCTCGATTCACTCATAAAAGTAGCCGCAAATGACCTCTGAAAATAGAGGAAATGCCACTAGCTTGATTAAAAAAACGGTCAATAATATACCAGATTCTAGACAAAAACCCAGAAATATGTGATCTGAACCAAGGCTTTTTTCTTAGTTAGCGATTCACATTGGCTTAACTTTGATTCAGTACAGTGTTGGCTAGCAAAATCTGTAGGATTCTAAAAAGTCTCGTACGCGAGTAACTCGCCAAAACTCCGGCTAAATAACAAAAGTGGATTGACAATGTCTGCAATTCATTGCTGAATGGTGTTCGCTTTTGTCTCATATTGGTGCATCGACAAACAAGCGCACCAATATAGTGCAACCAAAGATCATTTTGGTGCAAAACTAGAGACAGGCGAAATAGCAAAACAAGTAACACATTGAAATTAATGGAATAATTTTTTTGGCACGCTTTTGGCAATAGATAAATCAGCATCGATTAATGCACTTGTTAGACATTAATCAATGCTAGTTTCAACCGAATCGAGCTAATACCAAATTAATAACACTGGAGGTTATCCAAGATGTCAGTAGAAAACGTACTATCGCTGATCCAAGAGAACGAAGTTAAATTTGTAGACCTACGCTTTACAGATACTAAAGGTAAAGAGCAGCATATCTCTATTCCTTCTCACCAAGTTGACGCAGACTTCTTCGAAGAAGGTAAAATGTTCGACGGCTCTTCAGTAGCTGGTTGGAAAGGCATCAACGAATCTGACATGGTAATGATGCCAGACGCATCATCTGCTGTTCTAGACCCATTCACAGAAGACGCAACGCTAAACATCCGTTGTGACATTCTAGAGCCTGCAACTATGCAAGGCTACGACCGTGACCCACGCTCAATCGCAAAACGCTCTGAAGAGTACATGCGCTCTACAGGTATCGCAGACACAGTTCTAATTGGTCCTGAGCCAGAGTTCTTCCTATTTGACGACGTTAAATTTGCAACTGACATGTCAGGTTCTTTCTTCAAGATCGACGACATCGAAGCAGCATGGAACACAGGTTCTGACGTAGAAGGCGGTAACAAAGGTCACCGTCCAGGCGTTAAAGGCGGTTACTTCCCAGTAGCTCCAGTTGATTCATCTCAAGACATCCGTTCAGCAATGTGTCTAGTAATGGAAGAGATGGGCCTAGTTGTAGAAGCGCACCACCACGAAGTAGCAACTGCGGGTCAAAACGAAATCGCAACTCGCTTCAACACGCTAACAACGAAAGCTGACGAAACTCAAATCTACAAGTACGTTGTACACAACGTTGCTCACGCATTTGGTAAAACAGCGACATTCATGCCTAAGCCACTAGTTGGTGATAACGGTTCTGGTATGCACGTTCACCAATCTCTAGCAAAAGACGGTGTAAACCTGTTTGCTGGTGATAAGTACGGCGGCCTATCTGAAATGGCACTTTACTACATCGGTGGTGTAATCAAGCACGCTCGCGCTATCAACGCATTTGCTAACCCATCAACTAACTCGTACAAGCGTCTTGTACCAGGCTTCGAAGCTCCAGTTATGCTTGCTTACTCTGCACGTAACCGTTCTGCTTCAATCCGCATCCCAGTGGTACCAAGCCCTAAAGCACGTCGTATCGAGCTACGTTTTGGTGACCCAGCAGCGAACCCATACCTATGCTACTCAGCAATGCTAATGGCTGGTCTTGACGGTATTAAGAACAAGATCCACCCAGGCGAAGCTATGGATAAAGATCTATACGACCTACCAGCTGAAGAAGCTGCAGAAATCCCAACAGTGGCTTACTCACTAAAAGAAGCTCTAGAGTGTCTAGACGCTGACCGTGAGTTCCTAACAGCTGGCGGTGTATTCTCTGACGACTTCATCGACTCTTACATCGACCTTAAGTCTCAAGATGTAGAGAAAGTAAACATGACAACTCACCCACTTGAGTTCGAACTGTACTACTCTGTTTAATCTCTGGTAGATAAGCTTTCTTACTGCAATCATGTAAGAATCGCTGACTAAATATTAGGCTCGCCTCGCAGGCGGGCCTTTTTTATATTCTCCCAACCTCTCCTTCTTCGTAACATGCCTTAGATAATAGACAAAAGCCCTCAGAGGCTGTCGAACTAAATACAATAAAATCAATAACAAACCAACACCAAACGTGAAATCACCTAACGGTGAAAGGGGCCAACCATATGAAAAAAATACTGTTCCTATTCGGGTTAACAGTCGCATTCTCATGCTCTGCTCAAACGGTTTATACCTGGGTAGATGAAGATGGCGTACTTCATTTTAGTGATACACCGACAGACAAAGGCGCTAAGTCTCTTGAGCTTCCGGATGTTCAAGCCTCTGCACCCGCACCTAAATTCGAGCCATCGAAACCCGTTGACGACCAAGCCACCTCAACCCTTCCAAACCAAGAGCAACCAAAAGCACAACAGACCGAGCGAGAAGTCCCAGCGCCATTAGCTCTTACTATGCTCACTCCCATTCACGACCAAACTATCCGCAGTAATCGTGGCTTCATCTCAATTCAAATCGAACTCAACCGTAAACTGGGCATTGGCGAACAGCTGCAATTGATGCTCGACGGACGACGTTATGGCGCACCACAAACCCAACCTAACTGGCAGTTGAAAGATATCGATCGCGGCACTCACACCATTGCAATTCAAGCACATAGAAGCGGCAAGCTTATTGCATCTACTAGTCCAGTCACCGTGTATTTACATCGAGCGACGATCAAGTAGGCCAATGGGTTAAAAGAGACTAGATAACATCAACTTTTTACCTGTTCTCAGCAGCTTTTCGCGACTTTTATGAATTATCTTTAGCTTCTGATTGATATGCGCCATACTTGAACTTAGCTACGCACCAATTTGGTGCAGTGAGAAAAACACCAGTTCAAGGACGAAATAGTGAATCGATCAGCCAAAAGCGACAGCATAGATACACACCATCTTTCCAACGCCATTCTCGATAATATGGTGACATCGACATTGATGCTCGATGAACAGTTATACGTGCGATACGCCAACCCGGCAGCTGAACAGCTCTTTTCACAAAGTGCGAGACGCATTGTTGATCACCCACTAAGTCAACTTATCCAACACGCTTCGCTCGACTTAGCACTGCTTACTCAACCTCTACAGAGTGGCCAGAGCATTACCGACAGTGACGTGACTTTTGTTGTCGATAATCGCCCGCTGATGCTTGAAGTGACGGTAAGCCCGATCACCTGGCAGCGCGAGACGCTGCTGCTCGTTGAGATGCGCAAGATCGACCAACAAAGGCGTCTCAGCCAAGAGTTAAACCAACATGCACAACAACAAGCGGCGAAGCTGCTAGTACGCGGTTTAGCTCATGAAATCAAGAACCCGTTGGGTGGCTTAAGAGGGGCGGCACAACTGCTTGGAAAGATGCTTCCCGATCAATCACTGAATGAATACACCCAGATCATTATTGAGCAGGCCGATCGCTTACGCGCCTTGGTCGACCGTCTGCTTGGCCCGCAAAAACCAGGAACCAAGTCAGAAGAGAACCTCCACCAGATACTCGAAAAAGTCAGGCAGTTGGTCGAGCTCGAATCTGGCTCAACATTAGCTATTGAACGAGACTACGATCCAAGTCTGCCACCAATTGTGATGGACTCAGCGCAGGTTGAACAAGCGATGCTCAATATCGTGAGCAACGCAGCGCAGATTTTAAAAGAACAGGATTCAGGCAAGATCACCATTCGCACCAGAACGGTGCATCAAGCCAACATTCATGGTCAGCGACACAAACTCGCAGCACGTATTGAGATCAGCGATAACGGCCCGGGCATCCCCGATGAGTTAAAAGACACCCTGTTCTACCCCATGGTCAGTGGGCGTGAGGGCGGTACAGGATTGGGGCTATCGATATCTCAAAACCTAATCGACCAGCACAACGGAAAAATAGATGTTGAGAGCTGGCCGGGAAACACCACATTTACGATTTACTTGCCTATTTAAACGAAGCAACACCTCTTGATGGAGAAACCAAGCTTCAGGCAAGGAACGAATACAGAACAATAAAAACAATGATTATCACAATAGATTTGGCTGCAAAGGAATTGAATTATGAGTAAGGGATACGTTTGGGTCGTCGATGACGACAGCTCTATCCGCTGGGTAGTAGAAAAAACACTTTCATCTGCGGATATAAAGTGTGAAACATTTGCTGATGCAGAGAGCGTACTGCTTGCGCTTGAACGCGAGACACCCGACGTATTGGTGTCAGATATCCGCATGCCCGGCATTGACGGGATTGAGCTATTGCATCAAGTGCACCAACGCTCTCCCGATCTACCTGTGATTATCATGACGGCGCACTCCGACTTAGATGCTGCGGTGAATGCTTATCAAAAAGGCGCCTTTGAATATCTGCCTAAACCGTTTGATATCGATGAGACACTTACCCTCGTAGAGCGAGCGATCGCTCACAGCCAAGAACAAAAGCGCGAACAAGCTAACGAAGCCTCTGAAGAGACCAACGCCCCTGAAATTATTGGTGAAGCGCCAGCAATGCAGGAAGTATTTCGTGCTATCGGTCGTTTGTCTCGCTCATCGATATCGGTATTGATTAACGGTGAATCGGGTACTGGTAAAGAGCTGGTTGCCCATGCTTTACATCGCCACAGCCCAAGAGCAAAGAAGCCTTTCATTGCCCTAAATATGGCGGCAATACCGAAAGACCTCATCGAATCAGAACTGTTTGGTCACGAGAAAGGTGCCTTTACCGGTGCTAACAGCGTTCGCCAAGGACGCTTTGAACAAGCCAACGGCGGCACCCTATTTCTGGATGAGATCGGTGACATGCCACTCGACATTCAGACTCGTTTGTTGCGTGTACTTTCTGATGGTCAGTTCTATCGTGTCGGCGGTCACTCTGCAGTTAAGGTAGACGTTCGTATCGTTGCCGCTACCCACCAAGATCTAGAACGACTAGTGCATGAGGGCGATTTCCGTGAAGATTTGTTCCACCGACTCAACGTTATTCGGATTCACATTCCTGCCCTACGTGAACGTAAACAAGATATCGAAAAGCTGACTCATCATTTCCTAGCCTCAGCGGCTGAAGAACTTGGTGTGGAAGTGAAAACCCTACACCCAGAAGCCATAATCAAGCTGAATCAGCTAAATTGGCCAGGTAACGTGCGTCAGCTGGAGAACATTTGTCGTTGGTTGACCGTAATGGCAAGTGGCAGTGAAATCCTTCCTTCAGATCTACCACCAGAGCTATTGGAAGAGAAAACCGTCGCACCAACAGGGACTGGCGATAACTGGCAGCAGCTGCTTGCTAATTGGGCAAAATGTGCACTTGATTCAGGAGAAAAAGAGCTGCTCACTTATGCTCTTCCGGAGTTTGAACGTATACTGCTAGAGGCTGCACTCAACCATACGAATGGTCACAAGCAGGATGCAGCCAAGGTTTTGGGTTGGGGAAGAAACACCCTAACTCGTAAACTCAAAGAACTGTACTAGGCCTTATATGACTCTCGATGCAGCTACTTTTTAACCAAAAAAGTGTCGCTTGGTTTGAATAGTATCGGTACAATTACAGTACGCTATTCACCAAAGTTGTAGCAACGATGTCTTTGAAAACACAAATTACATTGAGAACCGCTGTGGTTCTGCCCTTCGTGCTGATTTTTCTATTCACTATGGGCGTAATGGTTTTCACTCAAAAGCAAAGCTACAAAGAGATGGTGAGTGATATTAGTGCACGCCAGCTAACATCACTCACAGACAATGTTCATCAAAGCCTAGATGAGTTCTTAGAGAAGCCGTTTCACGCCAACCTCTCGTTAAGCCAAAACATCGGCTATCACAAGCTTTATCAGCCAGGAAACCTTAGCAAGGTTCAAGACTACATCCTTTACAAATTCTCTGACCATTTCACGGCTGTGCCGCAATTGGATGTGATCGGCTTTGGTTCAGAAGACGGCAATTATGTCGGCTTCCGTAAAGAGGCTAACAACGGCTATACCTTAATGGTGCAGGATGACCGCACTCAAGATCAGCTAGTTATCTATCGCGGCAGTAAGATCAGTGACGATATTCGCTCAGTCATTTCTGGATACGATCCAAGAGTTCGCCCTTGGTATCGCCCTGTAGTGAACACCAAAGAGGCGTCATGGTCTCCGATCTATGCCAACGCCGATGAACGCCAAGAAATCACCCTGTCAGCCCTCGCCCCGATCTATGACGACAACGAGTTCAAAGCGGTAATCGTCAGTGATATCAAGATCAACACCTTCAACGCGTTCTTGAGAGAACTGAAGGAAAAAACCGATGCGTCGGTTTACATCATCGATCAACAGCAACGCTTAGTCGCCCACTCTGGCGGTAGCAGTGTGGTTTCTTGGGGTACAGGCAAAACCAATAGAGGCCAACGCTTATTAGCTACCGAGAGCGCTAACCCAGTCATACGCGAGAGTGCTAGCTACATTGACCAACAGCACTTGATTGAAAAAGAGGGGCTCCAACGCTTCAGATTCACCTTAGATGGCGAACAGTACTTCAATCAAATTACTCCCTACCAGGATGAACATGGCATCACTTGGTTTATCGGTATGTCAATTTCCAAAACCAACTTGCTTGGCGAGCTGCCTGAAAACCAAAGGGATAGCTGGCTGATTGGGCTCACTGTGAGTTGCATTGGCATCTTACTCGGCTTAATCGCCTTCAACCGCGTGACCCAGCCAATCACCTCAACCGCTGATGCGGCAAAGCGCCTTGCCAACGGTGATTGGGATACCAATATGCCGAAGTCTGGCCATATTTATGAAACCAGTATGTTGGTCGAAGCATTCAATGAGATGGCCAACAATCTAAAGGCTTCATTTAAGCAATTGCAGTCTCAACTGACTTACGATTCGCTCACTAAGCTTTATAGTAGAGAAGGTTTTATCGATGCAGCTAAGAAGAGTGCTGCTAACGAGAAAGGTACGCTTTTCTTAGTCGGCATTGACCGCTTCCGCGACATCAATGACAGCCTTGGTCATTACAATGGTGACCAACTGTTGATCATCTCTGCGGCGCGCTTACGTGGCATGCTACCTTCAGAATATCTACTCGCCCGCGCCGGTGGTGATGAATTTGCTATCTACGCACCGAATGTCACCCAAGAGAGTGAGGTTCAGCTACTGGCAAACCGCTTATTGCAAACTTTCGCTTCTCCATTTGCGATGGAATCTGAAAGCGTGATGATTAAAGTCTCGATTGGTATTGTCCATGTATCCAACGAACAAGATATTACGGTGTGGCTTCGTAATAGCAGCATTGCATTGAGTAATGCGAAGCAAGACAAAGCGCGAGTCAGTGTTTACAGCTCTGAGATGGGGAACGCATCTAGGCACAGAACCAAGATGCTGGCACGCCTTAATAAAGCAATTGACCTTCAACAGTTCGAACCGTTTTATCAGCCAATCATTGATCTTGAATCTGGCTCAACCATCGGGGCTGAAGCTCTGGCTCGTTGGGTAACGGATGAAGGTGTTATCTCGCCACTAGAGTTTATTCCTCTTGCCGAGGAGAGCGGGCTCATCTACGACATAGGTAAGCAGATCCTGCATAAGTCTTGCCGAGATACGGCTATCGCGATTGAGTCAGGCAAGTGGAGTGAAGACTTCTCTATTCACGTTAATCTCTCAGTTGACCAGCTTAGTGAGAGTGGTTTCATTGACTTAGTTAAGAAAACTCTGAGTGAGACCAAGCTACCAGCGAAAAACCTCACTTTAGAAATCACCGAGTCACGAATCGTAGATAACGACCCGACTGTCATCGACAACATGCTGACACTCAAAGCCTTAGGTATCTCGATTGCAATTGATGATTTTGGTACCGGGTATTCGTCACTGGCCTACCTACAAAAACTGCCATTAGACTGCCTTAAGATCGACCGCAGCTTTGTCAGCAAGCTCGATAAAGAGAACCTAGATAGCTCAATTGTTGCCGCTATCGTCAATATCACCAAAGGCTTCAAGGTTAGCTTAGTCGCAGAAGGTGTTGAGACTCAGCAGCAAGCTGACTTGCTTAAACAGCTGCAATGTCCACAAGCGCAAGGCTTCCTATACAGCCGCCCGGTACCGTTTGAGCAGTGGCCGACTGATCTTGCTAACGCTAAACAAGACCGCAAAGAGACTCCTGCCTAAACAAGCTAAGATTAGCGTAAGCCGAATACAAAAATGCCAGCATGATGCTGGCATTTTTTATGTTTTGATTCTCGAGTGAGTGATTAGATAACGCGAGAGAATTGCTGTTGGCGAGCCTTAGCACGCAAGTATTTATCGAAACACATACAGATGTTACGAATTAGCAGGCGACCACGAAGCGTTACGCGGATTTCTTTGTCGTCTACTTCAACCAAGTCATCGTTAATGAAGGTTTGCAGAAGCTCTAAGTCTTCTTTGAAGTAACGATTAAAATCAACAGCGAACTCAGATTCGATCATCGTCTTATCGAGTTTGAAGTTACAGATCAGCTGCTTAATCACTTCACGACGCAGTAAATCATCGTTATCTAGTGCGACACCTTTCCAAAGCGCATGGCGAAGGTCATTCACTTGAGCGTAGTATTTCTTAAGTTCTTTTTGGTTTTGCGCGTAAGAGTCACCCACCATAGAGATAGCCGACACACCAAAACCTACTAGGTCACACTCGCCCTGAGTCGTGTAGCCTTGGAAATTACGGTGCAGTACACCTTCACGCTGTGCCACTGCTAGCTCATCTTCAGGAAGCGCGAAGTGGTCCATACCGATAAACTGGTAACCAGCACCCGTTAGAGTCTCGATAGTATCTTGCAAGATAGCCATCTTCTCTTCAGCTTTTGGCAGGTCTTCATCTTTAATCTTACGCTGCGCCGCAAACAGTTGTGGCATGTGAGCATAGTTAAATACCGATAGACGACCAGGTTTCATCTCAAGTACTTGCTTCAGCGTTTCAGCGAACAGTGCTTGAGTCTGCTTAGGCAAGCCGTAAATCAAATCTAGGTTCGTTGAACGGAAGCCAAGATCTTTAGCACGCTGAACCATAGCTACGATGAACTCTTCATCTTGCTCACGGTTCACCAGCTTTTGCACTTCTTTATTGAAATCTTGAACACCGATACTCAGGCGGTTGAAGCCTTCGTTACGCAGGTGATCCAGTACGTCGAGTTCAATCTCACGTGGGTCAACCTCGATGCTGATCTCAGCGTCAGCAGTGAAGTTAAACTCATCACGTAGGATCATCATTAGACGCGTGATTTGTGCCTTGCTTAGGAAAGTTGGCGTACCACCACCGAAGTGCAGTTGAGTCACTTCACGGCCATTCAACAAAGAAGCGCGTTGGCGGATTTCATGTTCAATCACATCTAGGTACTCGTCCGCTTTGTGCGAGTGACGAGTAATCACCTTGTTACAACCACAGTAGTAACAAAGCTTGTGGCAGAACGGGATATGTACGTAAAGCGACAGTGGACGCTCTGGGTATTGCGTACACGCCATGTCGTAATCAGAGACGGTAAACGCTTCATGGAACTCCAACGCAGTTGGGTATGAAGTGTAACGAGGTCCCGAATAGTTGTACTTGTTTAAGATTTCTTGGTCCCAAACGATTTGCTGATTCGTTGTTACTGGCTTGCTCGACATAGCGGTACTTCCAATTTAGATCCGCGAGAACCTAGGCTCTCTCAAATCAATTTACATACATTAAAATATAGACGGGTTATTTTGCCACACGACCTGTAAGGTCGTTTCAAGACAAAATCCATTTTCTGGATAAAAACTCAGAACTGCTAGCTTGATCACTAACAATGCACCGGAATACGGAGGTGCAAAAGGTAAGAAGGCTCATTTAGCACTCGGGTTAAAGATAATTCATCTTAAAAACACCGGTAGTAAACAAGCCTCTATATTTAATAGTCTTAGCGACTAGATCATCTGGATGTTGATTTGGTTGTTAAGAGGCTTAACCTTCTCCTGCAACCTTTTCAAATCCTCGATGACTGCATCGTTCAAGCGAGTCTCTGCCTTGTGGCGTGTGAGATTCTGCTGCATGCGCTCTTTCTTTGTCAGCTCCTGCCTTTCTTCTCCGCGCGCCATATCTTTAACAATATGGTACAGCTCGGAAAGGGCCGGATATTCTGCGTCAAGATCGACACGCTCATCTCCCTGGACATTATCCATGATGATACACACTCGGATACTGATCTCAGGCAAATCACACTGGCCTTGAATACCCGCAAGGCATAAAGTATTTACGTTTTCGTAAATCGTCGCGTTACGTTTTTCAATCGCTAGTGCTTGATGCTGCTTTTGCAACTCCGTCTGCTTCTTCACTTGAAGTAGAAGGTAACCTGCGTAAGAGCCCAAGCCGAGAATGATAATTCCACCAGCAATTGCTAATAAGGTTACGTTCATTGGCTATTAACCCTTAAAGCTGTCTAAGTCGATATCTTCGAATTGAGATAGCAAGTCTTCATCAGAGTTTGCTTTCTTGTTCGATACTACCGGCGTTTCTTCGAAGAACTCTTCTTCATCGTCTTCTGGCTCTAATAGACCCAAACGGCCCATTAGGTGCTCAATGCGATCAAGTTTCTCATCAACGAACTTCTGTAGACCTGCACCTAGGTTTTCACCATTTTCGATACGGTCTAGTAGTGTGTTCAGTTGTGGATCATTCTCAAGCATCTCTAACTCTTGCTCGTTAGATAGCTTGCGCTCTTGCTTAGTTAGCTTCTTCACTGGTTCAACGATCAGTGGGATTTTTTTCTTGCTGCCTAAACGTGGGTCGCGAGCTTGTGCTGCTTTACGTTGTTTAGCGTCGCTACCATCTGAGTGGCGGCTGCCTGATTTTAGGCCTTTACGCTTTTTCAGACGCTTACGTTCACGACCTTCAACGTCAGATTCGCTACGGTTACGAGTAACGATAACTTCAGGAGCACCATATGCTCCCGGCTTTCTAGATTTTTTACTACGGCTCATTACTGGGTCTTCCTCAGTAAAATTACATCATTTCCAATAAATTCGAGTTCGAGCTTATCCCGCTCTGCCAAAAACTGGAATGTTTGACGACTAAAGAAGACGACATGTGTCGGGTCATTCTTATAGTGCCAACCAGCAAACGCGTCCACGTCTATTACTAGCTTGGTCATCAGACCAATCCAGCCCTTGGGCTTAACTAAATTCAACCATTGCTGCCACACCTTATCTGGGTGGTAAAGATGCTCTATCACCTCGGTGGCAGTCATAAAGTCATACGTTTTCTCTAGCACAGAAGTTTCTGGGTGGTAGTAAATATCGTACAACTCCATGGTGTGTCCGGCTTCTTCTAACATAATAGATAGCGTAGGGCCCGGGCCACAACCAAAATCCAACCCGTGTGAGTTAGATGAAATTTTGTCTGTTAATGGATCCGCGATACGAGATAAAAAGCGGCGATAACCGGCATCACTAGGATCGTTCTCATGGAGATCATAGTGCGCTTTCTCTTCGTTTGCTTCTAACCTTTGATCTGGTTTTACAAATACCAGCTCACATTGCTGACACTGCAGATAGGCTCTGCGTTTGTCTTCAAAATAGTGATTCACGCCTTGGTGATGGCATAAGGGACAAGTATACATAGCACATCCTTAAACAGGGATGCGAAACATACCAGAAACTGCGTTTATAGTGGAGAGGTATTGGGTGTTTTTTCATCAAATCAATAAAAAAAGCGATAGGAAAACCTATCGCTCTCTAAATCTGCCTATATCGGCCAAAATTTGCATACTCAACTTGGTACACAAATCTCCATTTGTTATTGGTGCTTTCCATGCCAAATTTGTTTGTTGTTCATCGTCCTGATGAGTTTTGGCTATCCTTTTCTAACACCTTGTTGCTGGGCTGTCCTAGCCTGATCCGTTTCTGTCTATACCGTTAGACTAGATGATCATCCGTATCTAAGTCAGCTCCTAGCTGATGGCGGTTACTTTACCGTGTTACAAAAAGACTACAATAGTGCGACTTCACACTTTCGAACACTAATTGATCACATATTGATAAATTAGACGCAAAAAGATAAATCATCACAAATATCTATTGGTGATACCCTGAAAAAGAAAACGCCCCAATCATTTCTGATCGGGGCGTCTTCTTCAATCTCGCTCGAACGTACATTTCTTCACTCTGGCTAAGAGCGAGAAACCGACAAATTAGTGTAGACCACCAACGTACTTCGATAAGGTATCAATTTCTGCGTCTGTTAACTTTTTAGCTACATCACGCATCATCGCATTCATGTCGTTATTACGGCTACCATCGCGGAATTTTTCAAGTTGAGCCTTGATGTATTCTGCGTGTTGGCCTGAAATTTTAGGGAAGCCTGACAGCTCGGTGCCGTTACCACGAGGGCCGTGACAAGCGATACACGCTGTTAGGCCGCGCTCTGCGTTGCCCGCTGTGTATAGGATCTTACCTTCTTCAACTACGTTCTCAGGAGTAGAGTTGTTAGAGATTGGCAGAGATGCGTAGTATGCCGCTAGGTCAGCCATGTCTTGTTCAGACAGAGGCATCGCCATTGCACCCATTACAGGTTCATTACGACCTTGCTTACCACCACTTGTCATACCTAGCTTAAGCTCTTTTAACTGCTTCTCTAGGTACTTCTCATGTTGACCAGCCAACTTAGGGTACTGAGTGATCAGACTGTTGCCGTCAGCACCGTGGCAGGCAACACATGTTTGTGATTTGGCTTTACCAGCTTCAATACTACCTTGAGCCCATACTGAGCAGCTGGCTAAAAGACTCAAAATTAGCGCTAATTTCTTCATGACATTCCATTATAATTATCAAGCTTCCAGTACCACTCTATGTTGCCACTCATGGTACAATAGGCGACCTTATGCCGAGCACGGTTATTTTACACAAATTCACAAAAAAGTAATCAATCGACTACACAAAGTCGAGATGGAGTTAACAGTGAGCGTAAAAATTCATTATCAAAACACGCATTTCATTACCAGTGCACCTGATATTCGTCACTTACCAGAAGACGAAGGGATCGAAATTGCGTTTGCAGGACGCTCCAATGCTGGTAAATCTAGCGCGTTAAATCGCGTTACCAACCAAAAAAGCTTGGCGAAAACCAGTAAAACACCTGGTCGTACTCAGCTTATTAACCTATTTAAGGTGACGGACGGTTGTCATATCGTCGATTTACCTGGGTATGGTTTTGCTCAAGTACCGCTTGAGATGAAGAAAAAGTGGCAGAAGTCGCTAGGTGAATACCTTCAAAAACGTGAATCGTTGAAAGGTTTGGTGGTATTGATGGACATTCGCCACCCAATGAAAGACCTAGACCAACAAATGATTTTCTGGGCCATTGATAGCCGTATTCCAGTACAAGTGCTGCTAACTAAAGCCGACAAGCTGAAGCAAGGTGCACGTAAAGCACAGCTGCTGAAGATTCGTAAAGATGCGCAATCTTTCGGTGGTGATGTCGCTGTTGATGTTTTCTCTTCACTGAAAGGCATTGGTGTTGACCAACTGCGTAACAAGATGGATGAATGGTTCGCGCCAGCGCTTGCTGATCAACTCATCGACGAACTAGAAAACGAAGAACACAACGATTCAGAGTAGTCTCTCTATATAGAGGGGACACATAGCGAATCGATCGCGACTCCAAGAGATCGCACCTTATCAATACCCTGCCTTATATAGGTGGGGTATTTTTTGTCTATAAATTAGCGGGTTAAACTCAAAAACCGAGAATAAAAAATAAGATAAACCCGTTACAAACAACAGAAGTGAACCATACTAAAAGACAAACTTGTATAAACAGTACAATGAGAAAGGAACACTCATGTGGAAAATGCCCCTAATCGTAATAGCGCTGATAATAGTTTCATTTTCAGGACTCGCCTCTGAAAAAGAAGCAACGGAAACGCCACTGATCAACGTAGATATGACTTTAGACCTTGATGGCATGGAGAGGTATGCTCAAGATGCGAGCCAATCTCTGGAGGTGATATCTCAGTCACTGCAAGCCATCGTCAATAACCCTAACCTTAGTGACGAACAACAACTGGCGCTTAATCAAACGGTTGAAAGCATTAACAAACTCGCCGACACCACCAAAACCTCGCTCAAGGAACTGCCACAAGCCTTAGACCAATCACGCGCCGCCTTTAAGCAAACCAGCCAAACGCTGATCGATGATATCCAAACCAAAATCATCATCGCTTTGGTTGCCGTTGTGGGTGTGATTATTATCGCCCTAACCGCGATTTACCTATTGATCTTGAAGCCTATGCAGCAAACCTTGGTAAAAGCGACCAACAATATCTCTTCAATGGCGCAGTCCATACAGATCACCGCCGAAGCCCTCAAATACAGCACAGAAAAACAACAGAAAATCATGGACTATATTGAGCATTCACCCACTCAATGCACTGATAAATAAGGCGCGAGCGATCAATCCTTTATCGGCACTTTGTAAAGTAAAAGTTATTTCAACTGATAAAACAATCATTTTATGTGTGGATTTAAATTACCAATTGCTGATTGAATTCCAAATTCACAACGAATGGAATAGATAAAGAAGGCACTTAAAAAGCGTAACAAAAGCACTAGAAATGGGGCATTTTTCAGGGGAATGGTAGGTTGGAAATATTTTTCTTTCGCACAAGAAAAAACGCCCCAGTCAAATACTGACTGGGGCGGCTGAATCAGCCTAATCCAATAACGTGAAACAAAAGGTCTGAAAGATAGAACATCTTACCTCTGTACCCTACGAGATTTAATGTACAACAATTGCTCAGAAATGAAAACAATTTTTGTAGTTTTTTTTCATGAATGTTTTATTAAAACACTTAAACCCTTTGTGGGATTGAACTTTATTCGAGACAAAAAAAAGCCAGTGTTTGTGCACTGGCTCATACTAATTTGCTCAATAAGGTCAAAAACTGATTAGTGGGCTTGATCCCAGTTGTCACCGTGACCCGCTTCCGCAACAAGCGGCACATCTAGGTCAGCAGCAGATTCCATCAATTCTTGTACTTTACTTTCAATTTCGGCTAAAGATGACTCTTCCACTTCAAATACCAACTCATCGTGTACTTGCATCAATAGCTTAACTCGACCATCACCTTCCGCTTGAATCCACTCATCCACCAACAGCATCGCTTTCTTAATGATGTCTGCCGCTGTACCTTGCATTGGCGCGTTAATCGCTGCACGTTCAGCAGCCTTACGACGCATACCATTACGAGATTGGATTTCAGGTAGGTGCAGACGACGACCATAAATGGTTTCAACGAAGCCTTGCTCTGAAGCTGCGCTGCGTGTGTCTTCCATGTACTGCATCACACCAGGGTAGCGCTCGAAGTAAGTATCCATATAGTGCTGTGCTTCACCACGAGGAATACCTAGCTGCTTAGCCAAGCCAAACGCACTCATGCCGTAGATAAGACCGAAGTTAACCGCTTTAGCACGACGACGTTGCTCAGAAGTCACATCCTCAATATTAACGCCAATGATCTCAGCTGCCGTTGCCGCGTGGATATCTTTGCCTTGTTGGAATGCCTCCAGTAGCGCTTTATCACCCGATAGGTGTGCCATGATACGCAATTCAATTTGAGAATAATCGACTGCCAGAATCTTCCAACCGTGTTGTGCAACGAATGCTTGGCGGATACGACGGCCTTCTTCATTACGAATTGGGATGTTCTGTAGGTTTGGATCGGTCGAAGACAAACGACCTGTCGCCGTTACCGCTTGATGATACGAGGTGTGAACACGACCCGTTTCTGCATTGATCATCTTCGGTAGTTTGTCAGTGTACGTAGACTTCAGCTTCGCCAGACCACGATACTCAATGATCAACTTCGGTAGCGGGTAATCTAGCGCCAGTTCCTGTAGTACTTCTTCATTAGTTGAAGGCGAGCCAGATGGCGTTTTCTTGATAACAGGCAGGCCCATTTTCTCGAACAGAATCGCTTGCAGCTGTTTTGGCGAGTTCATGTTGAACTCTTGCTCAGCAATCTCGTAAGCTTTTTGTTCTAGCTCATCAAGACGAACCGCAATCTCTTGTGACTGTGCACCTAGCAACATGTCATCAACGAATACACCGGTACGTTCAATGCGAGACATGACTGGAATCAGCGGTACTTCGATCTCTTCATAGATCGCTTTTAGCTTTTCGTCTTGCTCGATGTTTTCCATTAAGCGATTATGCAGACGCAGTGTTACATCAGCATCTTCAGCCGCATATGGAGAAGCTTCACCCAGCTCAATCTGATTGAACGTCAGTTGTTTCTTACCTTTACCTGCAATCTGCTCGAACGAGATGCAGCTATGTTGTAGGAAACGCAACGCCAAGCTGTCCATATCATGCTTACCGCCAACGCTATTGAAAACGTAAGACGCTAGCATGGTGTCATGCTTGATGCCTTTCATCTCAATACCGTAGCGCGCTAAGACGCTCATATCGTACTTGAGGTTTTGACCCACTTTAGCTTGTGCATCATCTTCAAGAATCGGCTTAAGCTGCTCTAGTACCCAATCGCGATCCAGCTGTTGTGGTGCGTCTAGGTAGTCATGAGCAACCGGTACGTAAGCGGCAACACCTTCTTCAGTTGCGAACGATAGACCAACCAGGTTAGCCACCATGTAATCTAGGCTGTCTGTCTCGGTGTCAAAAGCAAACACCTCTGCCGCTTTCAACTTCTCTAGCCAAACGTTGAAAGTCTCTTCATCAAGAATGGTTTCGTACTTGCTACGATCAATCGTCACTGCTGAAGTGTTCATTTCAACGGTTGAGGTTGCCGATGCACCACTGCTACGTACAGCGCCCGATTTCTCATCAGCTTCAACGACACCAGTACCACCCTCAAGGAGTTCATTTAGCCAAGATTTGAAGACCAGTTGACCATATAGCTTGATCAGCTCATCGGTATTTGGTTGTGTTTTTACGAGTGATTCTGGCGTCTCTTCAAGCTCAACATCCAACTTAATCGTCGCCAGTTGGTAAGACATCTCAGCGTTATCTTTGTTGTCGACAAGCTTCTTAGCCATCGTCTTAGAACCACGGAAACCAAGCGCTGCAATATCATCTAGGTTTTGGTACAGCTTCTCGATGCTACCAATGCCTTGCAGTAGAGCTGTCGCTGTTTTGTCACCGACACCTGGTACGCCAGGAATGTTATCCACTTTATCACCCATCAGAGCAAGGTAATCGATGATAAGCTCAGGTGGGATGCCAAATTTCTCGATAACGCCTTCGCGATCCATCACCACGTTGGTCATGGTGTTGATCAAAGTAACGTTGTCATCAACCAGCTGCGCCATATCTTTATCGCCAGTACTGATCAAAACCGGCATGCCTGATTTAGATGCTTGAGAAGCCAGCGTACCGATCACGTCATCCGCTTCAACGCCAGGGATCGAGATAAGTGGCAGACCCATTGCACGAATCACGTTGTGTAAAGGTTCGATCTGGCAACGCAGATCATCCGGCATAGGTGGACGATTAGCCTTGTACTCTGGGTACATGTCATCACGGAACGTCTTTCCTTTCGCATCAAAAATAACCGCAATACGATCAGAAGCAAATTGACGCATCATGCTGCGCAGCATGTTAACTACACCGTAAACCGCGTTAGTTGGGATATCACCATTGCTCATGGTGCCAGGGTAAGCATGAAACGCGCGATATAAGTAAGAAGAGCCATCGATCAGAATCAATGGATTATCAGGAATACGAGCCATAATGTTTGTGTATCCAGTAAGTACAGAAATTATCTGTTAAGAATGCCACGTCTGTTGGTTGGATTCCACGTTGTCGATCCGTATCCGTTCACTCGGTTGTGTTCGATATAATCAATTTGTTGTTATTTTTTGTTCTTAGATACAGGCATTCTGTGGATAACTCTGTTTATATTATTTATCCACCCTGTTGAGAACTAAGACAGACAAAGCAGAAAACACAAACAAACCATTGAAAATAAAGCAAAAATTTACAGATCGAACAGATGATCAACGATCTTTTTAAGATCTTGCGTTGTGGAAAAGAATGCTGATGGCGTTTTATTCATAAAAATACGTGCTACTAAATATGCATCCTGTTGAAATGGTGGACATAAAAAAAGCGACACCCGAAGATGTCGCCTAGCAAAAACCGGTAAAGCCATTCAAATTGAATACCACAGCTTTACCTAAAAGCTATAAATTACACTGGAAGCAATGTGAGCAATGTCGTGTCAAAAAGAACTTAGTACAAGTTCGCGAGAATTCTGTTGGGTAACCAAGTTGATACTTGATTACTTAACATCCTTGTGAACATTTCCTCATTCCCTAAGACAGGTTTAATAATAATGATTCTCATTTAATAGTCAACAACTAAATGATAATAAATCTCATTTAATTTTTATTGACTGATTAATGCCACGACTTCAACGCGTTGATTAAACCTATAACTGCTTTACGAAGTGAATGCGATGTTCTCGAATATCCTCTTTTTCTTCCAGTTTTTCGATTTGGTAACCATTCCTCAATAGTAGACGTAACATGGCAGGAAACTGATTACGCGATTTCACTTTGAGTTGTTGGTAGCCTTGTTGTTTCACCCACTGCTCTTGAACATCTAATTGAGCCTGTGCGACTCCTTTGTTTCTCGCGAGCGGCGATACACCACCAAACCAACTGTAAAAAGTGTTCGGTTCCAATTCATAGCCGATCTTAAAACCCAGTAACACACCCGCTTCTTCCGCGACTAAAATCAAACTCTTCTTGTCTGATAAGCGTTGTGAAAGAGAAGCCACACTCTCTTTTTGAGCAAACTCGTTAATCTGCTCAACAACCGAAACCACTTCTTCCATTGAGCCTTCACGCACGATGACTGACATACTTTCCACCCTCATAAACGAAAGGGTTGGCACGACGGCCAACCCTTTAAATACTCTTTTAGCTTAACCTAAAGTCGTTACTTTTCTCTTAGATACTCAGCGGCCTTTGCATTGTCTTCAGCTAGCCACTCAGCTACATCTTTAGCAAAGTAAGTTAGGATGCCATCCACGCCAGCACGCTTAAAGCACAGTAGTGATTCCATTACTGTATCGCGCTCTTTCAGCCAGCCGTTTTGAATCGCCGCTTTGTGCATCGCGTATTCGCCAGACACTTGGTATGCATACGTAGGAGCTTGCAGCTCATGCTTCACACGGCGCACGATATCTAGGTAAGGCATACCTGGTTTCACCATCACCATGTCCGCACCTTCGTTAAGATCCATAGCGACTTCGTGAATGGCTTCATCACTGTTTGCAGGATCCATCTGGTAGTTCTTCTTGTTACCACCTTTCAGGTTAGACGCACTGCCGACAGCATCGCGGAATGGGCCGTAGTAGCACGACGCGTATTTCGCCGAGTACGCCATGATTTGAGTGTGAATGTGACCCGCTTCTTCTAGCGCTTCACGAATTTTACCGATACGGCCATCCATCATGTCAGATGGAGCAACCACGTCAGCACCCGCCTCAGCGTGAGACAATGCCTGTTTGATCAGCACTTCTGTTGTCTCATCATTCATCACGTAACCATCTTCATCGATGATGCCATCTTGGCCGTGAGTGGTGAACGGGTCTAGTGCGACATCTGTGATAACACCAATGTTCGGCACATGTTCTTTTAGTGAGCGTACAGCACGCTGAACCAAGCCTTCAGAGTTATGGGCTTCAGCCGCGCATAAGCTTTTAGCATCTTGGTTCACGACTGGGAATAGAGCAATCGCAGGAACACCCAATTTAGAAAGGTAATCCGCTTCCTCAAGCATAAGGTCGATCGACAGGCGTTCAACACCCGGCATAGACTCTACAGGCTCGCGGCGGTCTTTACCCATTAAGATAAACATTGGGTAGATTAGATCATCCACAGACAATTGATTTTCTGCCATTAGGCGACGGCTAAAGTCGTGCTTACGCATACGGCGCATACGGCGACCTGGGAATTGACCTTGAATTGAAACAGACACTAGATTCTCCTTGCCTAGTCTAAGTACCGAAATACTTAGATATGAAAAGTGCTAAATACAGGCAAAAGCATATCACTGATGGCTCAGGACGCTAGCAGTAAAATATAAAACCCACTCAAAAACAGGGAGAAATGGCAAAAAATGACCTTCTCCTCACACTGCCGTATACTCATGGCAACTCAGTAAAGACCGCATTCAGGACAAAACAATGATCGACACCCATGCTCATATTTACGCTAGCGAATTCGATGAAGACCGCGAACAAGTGGTGCAGCGCGCACTGGCTCAAGGTATTGATACAATTCTACTACCAAACATCGACTTAGAATCTATCGAGCCAATGCTAGCAACGGAAGCTCAATTTCCGGAAGTATGTCGTTCAATGATGGGCTTACACCCTTGTTATGTTGATGGAAATATTGAAGAAACGCTAAAGACCATTCGCGCTTGGTTCGATAAACGCGACTTTATCGCGGTGGGTGAAATCGGTATCGATCTCTACTGGGATAAAACCTTTAAAGCCGAACAAGAGATGGCCTTCGTTACCCAACTGCAGTGGGCAAAAGAACTCGACCTGCCGGTGGTTATCCACACTCGAGATTCAATAGAAGAGACTCTGACTCTGCTAAAACAAGAGCAAGATGGCAGCTTACGTGGTGTATTTCACTGCTTTGGCAGCAGCCTAGAAGAAGCTCAAGCGATCAACGCACTCGGCTTCCACCTTGGTTTAGGGGGTGTTTCAACCTTTAAGAATTCAGGTATGGATAAGGTCATCCCACACCTAGATATGGACTACGTTATCTTAGAAACGGACTGCCCTTACTTAGCGCCAGCGCCAAACCGTGGTAAACGCAATGAACCAGCGTACACAGAGCTAGTCGCAAAACGCATTGCCGATCTACGAGGCATCACTCTAGAAGAGGTTGAAGCGATCACAACAAGCAACGCTAAATCATTGTTTAATTTGTAAATAAAACCGAAAGCAATTTCTATTGTTTTCAATAAAATTCATTTGTTAATACGCGGTGATGTGTATATTATCAACCACCTGCATATGGAGGTAGTTGATTATGTGTGACCATTCACAACACTTACAACGTCAACATCGAACCCTATGGCATAAGATTTTGGGCATCAAAGAGCTCTATGTATGTCAAAACTGTGGCTATCAGTTGAAGATTCGATAATCAGACATAATAAAAAAGCGGCCTAGGACCGCTTTTTTATTATGAGATTTTTACTGCAGAGATCTGACTTACGATTCAGCTTCTTCCTCTTCATCGCCGTCTGGCTTGCGCACATAGAAGCGAGCGAAGAACAGACCGATCTCAAACAGGATACACATTGGAATCGCCAACAGTGTTTGAGAAATCATATCTGGCGGTGTCAGCATCATACCGATAATAAAAGCACCCACGACAATGTAAGGGCGCTTCTCAGCTAGCGCTTTAGGTGTCGTTGCACCCGTCCAACACAACAAGATGATCGCCACTGGTACTTCAAAGGCAATACCAAAAGCAAAGAACAGTGCGAGTACAAAATCAAGATAACTCGATATGTCCGTCGCAAACTCTACCTGCCCTAACGAGATAGCCGTAAAGAAGCTGAATACCAATGGGAATACCACGAAGTAAGCAAACGCCACACCACAGTAAAACAGCAGAGAACTTGAAGCCAAAAGTGGCATGATCAAGCGCTTCTCATGCTTGTACAAACCCGGAGCCACAAAAGCCCACACCTGATACAAAATAAACGGTACCGCGACAAACACAGCGGAAATTAACGTTAGTTTCAAAGGTGTGAAAAATGGCGATGCTACATCGGTTGCGATCATCGTCGCCCCTTCAGGTAGACGATCTACCAAAGGTGCGGATACGAATTCATAAATATCATTAGCAAAATAAATTAGCCCGATAAACACCACTAGAACGGCGAGAATCGATCGTAGTAGTCGATTACGGAGTTCTAGAAGATGGCTAATTAAAGGCTGTGTCTGCTCAGTCGAAGACATTTCAAACCTCTTAAACAGGAAGATCGAAAAGGAGCCGCGTATATCTGGCGACCCCTCCTTGCGAGACTATTCGGCTTTTTTATCTGACGGTGCTGAAGCTTCACTGTTAACCTGAATGGTTTCAGATTCCACAGTTTCCGTGACACTAGGTGTAGTCTCACTCGGCTTATCAGACTCAGGCTTAGCGTATGGACGTTGAACTTCAGCAGCGGCCTGCTTTAGTTCATCGACTGACGCTTTAAGGTCTGGAGATAAATCTTCCATACCCATTTGTTCCGCCTTGCGTAGATTTTCTTGTAGTTCTTGCACCTTAAGCTCGTGAGAAAGTTCATCTTTCACACTGTTTGCCATACTTTTCGCCGCACCCACAAACTTGGATACACTGCGAATTGCCACAGGCAAACGCTCAGGCCCTAGAACCACTAACCCAACGACAGATATTAATACCAGTTCCCAAAAACCGATATCAAACACGATTTACGCCTGCTCTTTGTCTTTCTTTGTTTCAGCAGTCGCTTCTGTCTTCTGCTGTTCAATATTCTTTGGTTCGAAGTCTGCGTCTTTCTTATCTGCAGGCTTTTCATCATCGCTCATTGCTTTCTTGAAGCCTTTAACCGCTGAACCTAAGTCACCGCCCATACCGCGCAGTTTCTTTGTTCCGAATAGCAAAATTACAATTACAGCAATGATTAGAAGTTGCCAAATACTGATACCACCCATTGTCATTGTCCTCGGGTCTGTCTACACAAAAAATATAAAGAGAGTCTACTGTCTAACGACGGTAAGCTCGCCAACTAAGCAGCCAAAATGTGACACCTGCGATGCCACAGCCCATAGATAGCTGCTCATAAGGGCTTGAAACTAATATTGCGGAGCATACGACTAAAGTGGCTCCAACGCCAAACAAAAACTTTCCAGTTGCTTGCTGACGCTTACTCTCTCGGTAGCCTTGGTAAAGCTGATCCATTCTGTGGTTCATCGCTTTACCTTGGCGCAAGCTGTCATAAAGTAATTCTGGCAGCTCTGGCAGTTTTTCTGCCCAGAATGGCGCGCGCTCTTTCACTGCGTTTATCACAGCTTGCGGCCCCACCTGATTCATCATCCAGGTTTCAAGGAAAGGCTTCGCGGTTTCCCACAAATCGAGTTGCGGATACAACTGACGGCCCAACCCTTCAACATACAACAAGGTCTTTTGCAGCAGTACCAACTGAGGCTGAACCTCCATGTTGAAACGCCTTGCTGTATTAAATAAGTTTAGCAACACATGGCCAAATGAGATCTCACCAAGTGGCTTGGCAAAGATCGGCTCACACACCATGCGGATCGCGAACTCGAAGTCATTAACGTTGGTATCATGTGGCACCCAACCCGAATCAACGTGCAGTTCTGCAACTTTACGATAATCTCGGTTGAAGAAAGCCAGTAAGTTTTCAGCTAAATAACGCTTATCTTCACTGTTGAGTGTGCCGACAATGCCACAATCGAGACCAATCCACTGAGGGTTGTCTGGATTCTCAGGATTAACGAATACGTTGCCCGGGTGCATATCAGCATGGAAAAAGCTATCTCGGAAAACTTGGGTGAAGAATACTGTCACACCACGTTCCGCCAGCAGTTTCATGTTGGTGTCGTTGGCTTTTAAGGTCTCAACATCCGAAACCTGAATACCGTAGATACGCTCTGATACCATCAAGGTTTCGCTGCTTAAATCAGGAATCACCTCAGGAA
This sequence comes from Vibrio sp. Isolate22, assembly GCF_022398115.1. Lineage (NCBI taxonomy): Bacteria > Pseudomonadati > Pseudomonadota > Gammaproteobacteria > Vibrionales > Vibrionaceae > Vibrio > Vibrio sp. Isolate22. The sequence continues at coordinate 95,852 of NZ_JAKEUW010000007.1, forward strand.
CGTATAACTCTTCGCTGCCTTCAAAATTACGACGCAGTTGAATGGCATTTGCAGCCTCTCGGCGTAGGTCCAATTCATCAAGTAAGGTTTTTTCGTACTCATGAACGACCTCAACCGGTCTTAAACGACGTGCTTCAGGAAGCGACTTAGCGACTATACTCGCCATTCGATGCATCAGTTTTAGATCTGCATCAATCACCGGGCGAATATCTGGTCGAATTACCTTCAGAACCACCTCTCGGCCGTTCTCTTTTAACTTCGCAGTATGCACCTGAGCGATGGACGCTGAAGCAAGAGGTTCAATATCGAAGTCGGTAAACCAGTTATCTAAACTGCCACCCAGAGCCTTCTCCATATCTTGCTTAGCCAATTCACCATCAAACGGCGCCACTTGGTCTTGCAAAAGTGCCAACTGATCGGCGATATGAGGAGGGAACAGATCGCGACGTGTCGACATCATCTGTCCAAACTTAATCCACACCGGACCTAGCTCTTGCAAAGCCAAGCGTAGACGATGCCCTAACTCTTTATCTTTGTGCTTGTTCTTAATCCAAAACAGTGACTTTCTCGCCAACAAAGGCGCTTTGGTCAATTGGTGCTCTGGCATCAGTTCATCAAGGCCATATTCCAACTGTACCTTGATAATATGATAAAGACGTTTCAGTTCTGTTGGGGTCATGCTTTCTCCAACAGAGCGTTCAACTTAGCTTCAAGGCGTGCAGCTGAGCTTTTTACGTCATCAACCTGATCGCAAAAATGTGCCACCTCTAATGGCGCAGGAGCAATTTTCCACTCTTCAGTCAGAACCTGAGCGAAGTGATTCTGATGTTTTGTTGCCTGCTTTGCCACAAGGCCACCAACGTTCTTAACGCCTTGTACCAAGGTATGAGCTACCACATCACCTGTCACGCGAGACAACCACTCTTCCAAATCAGGTTTGCAGTCCGTCATCAGCTGAGAAAACTTCTGTGCCAACTGAATATCACCTTCCAAAATCAGCTTATCTTGCTTGATAAGATTAGTAATATTCGATTGCTCACGCAGTTCTGGCAATACAGATAGATTCAAAGATAAGTAGCAATCAGGTTGCCCTTCGTATTCTGACAACACATCAATTTGTTGGCTAAAAACGAACGTAAGTGTTTTATTCAACTCTTTCAAATTGACTTGAATGATCTGCCCTTTTAAACGAGACAAACGACGAACCAATGCTGGATCATCGTTTACTAGCGTATTCAAAGAGGTTTCAATAACCGCGGTTACCAATGGATCAAATGGCATGACTGTCCTTACCTTTGAAAACGGATAAGCCTTAACCTATCCGTTCTATCTTTATTCTTATTTTCTATCTAACACGCTCAAAGCGCTTGCTACCAAGTTCAACTAGAACTTGTAACCTCGGTGCAGCGCTACAATGCCGCCCGTTAGGTTGTAGTATTTCGTATTCTCAAAACCGGCTTCTTGCATCATGCCTTCCAGCGTTTCTTGGTCTGGGTGCATGCGGATAGATTCTGCAAGGTAACGGTAGCTGTCTGCATCGTTAGCAATCAACTCACCCATTTTTGGCAATAGGTGGAATGAGTACGCATCGTATACTTTAGACAGTGGCTCAAGTACTGGCTTAGAAAACTCTAGAACCAATAGGCGACCGCCCGGCTTAAGCACACGGTACATTGAGCGAAGTGCTTTATCTTTATCGGTTACGTTACGCAGGCAGAAGCTGATAGTAATGCAATCGAAGTAGTTGTCTGGGAAAGGCAACTCTTCAGCATTCGCTTGTACGTAATGTACGTTGCCAACAATACCGCTATCACGCAGTTTATCGCGGCCAACATTCAGCATTGAATTGTTGATATCAGCAAGAACTACATGGCCTTTTTCACCAACGATACGCGAGAATTTCGCCGTCAGGTCACCAGTACCACCACCAAGGTCTAGAATACGCTGACCAGGGCGAACGCCACTGCAATCAATCGTGAATCGTTTCCACAAACGGTGAACACCACCCGACATTAAGTCATTCATGATGTCGTATTTAGCGGCTACAGAGTGAAATACCTCTGCTACTTTCGCGACTTTTTCGTCTTTCGCGACTGTTTCGAAACCAAAGTGTGTGGTTTCTGACTCTACTGCTGAATTTGTCTGCACGCTTGTGTCCATAATGCTGTTATCTACCATGGTAAGTTCTCATCGACAGCACACTCTGTGTTTAGAGGCGCTGCGGCCGATTAGTTTACTTTATCCTCAGCGGGTTGTCTTTCTACTAAGGGGGCATTTTCTGAAAAAGCCTCATTTTGCGCCATTTCTGCCAAGCCAATAGAGATAGGTTTCTTCACCTCAACGCCCAATTGCTTGAAGCTTTCTGCCTGACGAATCACATTACCGCGACCTGTTACTAGCTTATTCATGGCACCTTGATAGCTTTGATTAGCTCTATCTAGCGAGCTACCAAGGCCTTCCATATCATCGACAAACAGACGCAGCTTGTCGTAAAGCTTGCTTGCGCGCTCAGCAATCACCTGAGCGTTCTGGTTTTGCCTTTCATTGCGCCACAAGTTATCAATGGTGCGCAGCGCCACCAGCAAAGTAGTTGGGCTGACCAAGATGATGTTTTGCTCCATCGCGTCTTTCACCAAGCTAGGGTCAGCTTGAATTGCCACTTGGAATGCAGGTTCAACTGGGATAAACATCAATACGTAATCCAAGCTTTGGATGCCTTTGAGCTGATGATAATCCTTCTGGCTTAGGCCTTTGATGTGTGCTCTCAGTGAGACCAAGTGATCACGCAATGCGGCATCACGCTGTTGATCGGTTTCGGCATTGAAGTAGCGCTCAAACGCGACCAATGCCATTTTAGAATCCACGACCACTTGCTTATCTTGTGGCAAATGGACTATCACATCGGGCTGATAGCGCTTACCTGCATCATTCTGTAGGTTCACTTGCGTTTGGTACTCATGCCCTTCTCGCAGGCCTGACTCCGCAAGCACACGTGCCAATACCACTTCACCCCAGTTACCTTGCTGTTTGTTGTCACCTTTGAGCGCCTGCGTCAGATTAACCGCTTCACGAGTCATGCTTTCATTTAGGCGCTGCAGGTTTTTCAGTTCATGCACTAAGGTATGACGCTCTTTGGCTTCTTGGCTAAAGCTATCGTTAACTTGCTTCTTAAAGCCTTCTAGTTGCTCTCTCAGCGGTGAGAGTAACCCTTCTAAACTCTGCTTGTTTTGCTGATCAACCTTAGCGGTTTTGGTTTCAAAAAGCTGATTGGCGAGATGCTCGAACTGCTGCTTTAGGCGTGATTCAGCCTGCTCTAAGAGCTGCAGCTTTTCACTGTTAGCAAGGTTCTCTTGATCGTGCCTTGCCTCTTGCTCACGGAGTTCAGCCTCCAACTCCGACTTATGGTCTTTCAGCACGTTAATCTCATCAGCGTACTGCTGGCGCTCCTGCTTGATCGCTTCAAAGTAGCGAAGCTTTTCCATCGCCGCCATCACCTTACCGTGTGCCTGTTTCAGCTCGAATGCAGCTTTGTCTCGCTCATCATCCATTTCATCGAGCTCTTGCTGTGCCTCAGCTAAGGAGGATTTGAGCTGTGACTGCTGAGATTCATGCAACAAACGATCAGACTCAAGTTGCTGCTCGAGCAATCGCTGCTGAAAAGAGAGCTTCTGTTTAACCCACCAACCCACGACGCCACCACTGACGAGTGCGCCAGAAATTGCAGCAATAAGCGTTGCCGGATGTTCGATAATCCATTGCATGATAATGATTTAGCCTAATTGGAAATAACTCATTAAATGGTATTTTGATACTGGATAAATGTCCAGTTTGCCGTATTAAAATTCGACAGATAGACTAAGCGCTCCGTATTCAGTCCCACCCTATTAGAATGAGTTGCCATGAACGAACGTCGTGCCTTGGGCTTTGGCCTTTCCGCAGTACTGCTGTGGTCAACGGTCGCTACTGCTTTTAAGCTGACCCTTGCTGAGTTTTCACCTATCCAAATGCTGACCATTGCCAGCATTGTGTCGTCGATTGCGCTTATCGCGGTCTGCGCCTTTCAAGGTAAGCTTTCTCAGCTAAGCACAACATTCCTATCAAACCCTTGGTACTACCTACTGCTTGGTTTGGTTAACCCACTGGCCTACTACCTGATTCTCTTCAAAGCATACGACCTGCTGCCAGCTTCTCAAGCTCAGGCCATCAACTACAGCTGGGCTATCACGCTAACGCTGATGGCAGCGGTTTTTCTGGGGCAAAAGATTCGCAAGCAAGATTGGGTGGCTTGTACCTTCAGTTATGCGGGTGTGGTTGTAATTGCTACCAAAGGCGATGTACTAGGCATGCAGTTCGATAGCCCACTTGGCGTCGCGCTGGCACTGCTTTCAACCCTACTTTGGGCGGGCTACTGGATCTTGAACACCAAAAACAAGGCTGATCCTGTGGTAGGCGTACTACTTGGATTCTTAGTGGCACTGCCCTTCGCGATTGGTTTAACCATTTTCGAAGGCGAGAGCTTTAGCCAAATCACGGCGAAAGGTTGGATGGCGGTGACTTACGTTGGCCTGTTTGAGATGGGAATTACCTTTGTGTTGTGGCTATCGGCATTGAAGTTGACCAACAATACAGCACGCATCAGTAACCTGATTTTCGCATCACCTTTTATCTCTTTGATGCTACTTTCCACCATTATCGGCGAAGAAATTCATCCATCAACCCTGTTTGGTTTAGTGCTGATTATTGCTGGCTTAGTGATTCAACAAATCAAATTCTCAAAAGACAAAGCGGTTGCTAATGAGAGCTAAAAACGTCGATTGATTGAGAAAATCATTAACTTAGCCGTTTTAGGTTGTAAATGAGATACAAAAATGGCGAGTCGTATGACTCGCCATTTTTATGTGCTTTATATAGCTTAGAAAAGCGAAATGCTTACACCCACTGACCAGCAGTAAAGCCTGAACTCCAACACCATTGGAAGTTGTAACCACCAAGCCAGCCTGTTACGTCCATCACCTCACCAACAAAGAATAAGCCTTTGATGTTCTTACATTCCATGGTTTTTGAAGATAGGTGATCAGTATCAACGCCACCAAGAGTAACTTCCGCTGTACGGTAGCCTTCAGTACCATTTGGTGCGATTTTCCAGTTTTCCAGATGCTCAACAATGCCATTAAGCTGCTTTTCGTTGAACTGCTTAAGCGGTTTATCTTCTAGCTCTTTACGGTCAATCAGCACCTCAACAAAACGCTTTGGTAGTGCTTTTGCTAATGTGTTCTTTAGACTCTGATTTGGATGCTTCTCGCGAGAGTTCGCCAATAACTCAGCCACATCGACTTCTGGTACTAGGTTAATCGACACCGACTGACCCGCTTTCCAGAACGAAGAGATTTGCAGTACAGAAGGGCCAGATAGACCGCGGTGCGTAAACAGTAGCGCTTCTTTAAACAAGGTCCCATCTTGCGCTGTGATCTCCGCAGGAATCGCAATACCAGAAAGCTCTGCGAAATCATCTTTGTCTTCTTTATGCAGCGTAAACGGCACTAAACCTGCTGTAGTCGGCATAACGGATAGACCAAATTGCTCTGCAATCTTATAGCCAAATGGCGTTGCGCCCAGCTTAGGCATCGACAAACCACCAGTCGCTACCACCAGTGAATCACATTCAACTTGGTCGGTGTTGAGGTGCATCTTGAAGCCAGAGTCGGTTTTTTCGATAGAGTGAACGTCGCAGCGGTAGCGTTGCTCAACTTTCGCTTGCTGACACTCTTCAAGCAGCATGCTTACGATATCTTTTGCTGTATGGTCATTCACACAGAATAGCTGACCATGATCGCGCTCTTCGAATTCAATACCGTATTTGCTCACCATAGAGATGAAATCCCAGTTGGTGTATTGAGACAGAGCCGATTTTACGAAGTGAGGGTTTTTACACAGGAAGTTATTCGCAGACACATCGTAGTTGGTGAAGTTACAACGGCCACCACCTGAGATTAAAATTTTTCTGCCTGGCTTTTTCGCATGATCAACCACCAGCACTCGTCGGCCACGTTTACCAGCTTCCGCGGCACACATTAAGCCTGCGGCGCCCGCACCAATCACGATTACATCAAATTTTTCACTCATTGCGCTCTGCTTTCTTCACTTTGCACCTTGAGCACGCCCTGTTCTCAAAATGCCATCAATAAAAAAGGATGTGCATTAACAGCACATCCTTACTAATTGCTCGCTATTCTAGCGGCAATTTTAAACTTTGCAATTGGTGTTCCATCGTACAAACTTCGTACACCGATTAGTGTATATCAAAGTCCAACGAGAAAATAACCGACACTCTAATCACACACGCTGATTTACCTAGACGATAAACGCGGCCAGTAACGTCACACCAAGCAGAGCCGAAGAAAGTATGAATAGCTCTCTCACTCGATCACATTTAGAGGTGAATACCTCGTCGTGGTGATGGTGGTACTCTTTGCTTTTGATGTAACTAAACAAGCGAACTTGTTTGGTCATATTGCCATGAGTTGTGAAGAACCCACCTCCGTCTACTTGTTGATAAAGTAGAGGATGTGCTTCTCGCATAATATAAATAAGCGTTCGTAGCGCCGTAAAATAACGCGCCCAGTTCACGCAAGTCACAACCATTAGTGCAAATAGAATAGTGTCGCCGCTGATCATCCTTTCCTCCCTACATCTTCAAAGGAAAACTCAAAAGAAAAAGATAATCAGAGTCTTTTTCTTACAGCCTAGGCTGCAGGAGCATCCATGATTGAAGATGAACCATCTTTTGCCAATTGCGCTAGGTCTTTATCAATAAAGAACAGTGCTTTACCGTCTTCACCAACAAGTTCTAGCTTATCCAATACACCTTTAAACAACTTCTCTTCTTCGTGTTGCTCTGCAACGTACCATTGCAGGAAGTTAAAGGTTGAGTAGTCTTGTGTGCTGAAAGCAACGTGAGCCAGCTTATTGATCTTTTCAGTAATCATCTGCTCGTGCTCGTAGGTTTCACGGAATACTGCGCCAAGGCTTTCAAATTCATGTTTTGGGGCTTCGATCGCACCTAAAATTGGCATTGCACCTGTCTCACTTACGTAAGTGAAAAGACGCTGCATGTGTTCCATTTCTTCTACCGCATGAGCACGCAGAAACTCTGCTGCACCTTCAAATCCTTTGTCTTCACACCAAGCACTCATTTGTAAGTATAGATTGGATGAGAAAAATTCTAGATTAATTTGCTCGTTCAGTTGCTCAACCATAGTTTTTGACAGCATTTAAGACTCCTAAGTACATCCTCAATTTTCTCTACTATATCACTATTTTATTAATATCTCGCTGACCATTAGTTAACCGATATTTCGAACCTTCATTACGCAAGACGATGGATATGAGATCACTTCAGCAAAAAAAGGCATCGCATAGTGCTAATCTTTAATCAGACAATGAATAAAGGAGGTAGCGATATGAGTTACAAACATATTTTGGTCGCGGTCGATTTATCAGATGACAGCAAATTAATTGTGGATAAAGCGGTAGCATTGGCAAAGCCATTAGAAGCCAAAGTCTCTTTTATCCATATCGATATTAACTATGCCGAGCTCTATACCGGGCTGATTGACATCAACATGGCAGAGACCCAACACAACGCGATGGAAGCGTCTCGTATTCAGCTACAAAACTTTGCAGAGCATGCTCAATACCCGATCACTCACACGCTTGTGGGTAGCGGCGATTTGAGCCATGAGTTGTGCGATACCATCACCGAATACAACGTTGATTTAGTGGTGTGTGGTCACCATCAAGATTTTTGGAGCAAACTGCTCTCTTCTACACGACAACTGATCAATGCCACTCCGGTTGATATGCTGGTCGTGCCTCTAAGAGATTCAGAAGACTAATGATTTAAGGTTAGGTAACATACAGCTCATCTCTTAATAACAAAGTTTTACTATGAGCTATTTAGCTGGTGTTACCCTCCTATGGGCCTTCTCTTTTAGCCTGATTGGCGTCTACCTTGCTGGTCAGGTTGATTCTTGGTTCTCTGTTTTGATGCGTGTTGCTCTAGCAGGTATCGTCTTTCTTCCTTTCCTGAAGTTCCGTGGCATCCCTGGTAAGTTGATCGGTAAGTTGATGGCGATTGGTGGTATTCAGCTTGGCCTGATGTACTGCTTCTACTATCAATCTTTCTTGCTGCTATCCGTACCGGAAGTACTGCTATTTACCGTCTTTACTCCAATCTATGTCACTCTGATTTATGACTTCCTAAAAGGGCAATTCTCACCTTGGTACTTAGTCACAGCTGCGATTGCGGTATTGGGTGCTGTCTTCATTAAGTTCGCTGGAATTAACGACAACTTTTTGGTTGGCTTCCTTGTCGTGCAAGGTGCAAACCTCTGCTTTGCGATTGGTCAGGTGGGCTACAAAGTGGTGATGGAGAAGGAATCAACAGAGCTTCCTCAACATACGGTATTTGGCTATTTCTACCTAGGCGCTCTGTGCGTGGCTTCGGTTGCGTTCATGCTTCTAGGCAACCCTGAAAAACTACCAACCACGTCACTGCAATGGGGAATCCTAATCTACCTTGGCTTAATTGCTTCTGGGTTGGGTTACTTTATGTGGAACAAAGGCGCATGCATGGTAAACGCAGGTGCACTTGCCGTAATGAATAATGTGTTGGTGCCTGCTGGTTTGGTGGTGAACATCCTGATCTGGAACCGAGACGTTGATTTGGTACGACTATCGATTGGCGGCGGGGTTATCTTGCTTTCTCTCATCGTGAATGAGACGTGGGTGAAAAAGCGTGTGGCGAGATCGGCGGCGAACGCCTAACAAATTTTTATGCGCCAGCGCGGCCAAGTTCTCTTCGGAGACAAAAAGCAAAAGAGCGACCTAAGGTCGCTCTTTTTAGATCTGGCTAACGTGTTGAATAATGTTCAACAGTTGGTGTTAGTGAATATGATTCACAACCACAGCCTGGTTTTCAGTGAACGCTACATCATCAAGTCGTAAGTTGATGCGTTCCAATTCACTTTCCAGCTTCTGGCTTTTCTTAAACAGCTTTTGCTGCTTCTTAATCATCTTCGCCAGCTTCTTATTATATTTCTCTTGTTTCTTAGCCGCCTTTTTCGCTCGCTTCAGTTCTGATTTCTCATCACCATTCGCGTTAGCGATGCGTTTTTTCAGTTTGGCTTTTTTCGGTGACGCTTGTTTCTCTGCGTCTCCAACAGCAACGGCTGGGTCAAACATCTGTACTGATGAATCAGGCATCTCTGCCAAGGTGACTTCAGGCTTCGGTAGCGTTTCAGCTAGCAAACCACAAGCCGCCTTCTCTTCAGCTGGCTTATTCTGACAACCTAGCGGCGGGATTGCTGTTGGTTTGCATAGGTTCGCTTCGTCCGCCGATGAACGTGCACAAGAGCGGCACACAAACTTAGGTTCAGTAACCAAGCTGTGGATCTCGCCTAGGTGTTCGGTAATGTCTCGACGGTTTAACTTACAAAAGCGTTTAGCCATGCTACAACTCCAGCTAAGAATAATAATGATTCTTAGTTAGATATACATCCGTAACGCGACTATCGCAAGTGTTAAATGGCAATTTATCGTATTTATGACGGGAAATTTTCTTAGCGCATCGCTAAGTCATTGATGCTTTCACATACACGTCAAAACGGTTCTTTTTGGTTTCGATCGCCATACTCGGTTTTTGCTCATCTAACCAAGCCGCATAATCGGGTCTTTTGACTACAACTCGCTTTGATGCGAGCTTCATTGCTGGCGCTAATAGAGCATCAGCATCTAAATCTGCACCGACCAAAGATTGGAATACGCGCATCTCTTTTTTAACTAGCGCCGATTTCTTTTTGTTCTCTGGGTGTGGGTACATTGGGTCTAGATACACCACATCCGGTTGCTCAAAGTTAGGATCATCGCTGAGCTTATCCAGCGCATCATGGCTTGAGGCATGAATCAACTTCATACGTTCGCTAACCCAACCACCGATATCTGGATCTTGCTGCGCACGCTGTAATCCATCATCAAGCAGTGCTGCAACAACAGGGTGACGCTCGACCATCTGCACCTTACAACCTAAAGAAGCCAGTACAAATGCATCGCGCCCTAAGCCTGCCGTGCCATCAAGAATGGTTGGCGTAGCCCCTTTATTCAAACCTGCCGCCTTGGCAATAGCTTGACCTTTACCACCACCAAACTTACGTCGGTGACCAACCGCGCCGCCAACTAAATCAACGAAGATAGCGCCTAACTTGGGCTCGTCTACTTTGCGCAGCTCAAGCCGCTCGCTAGTCAGCACCAAAGCAAATTCGCTGTTTTCATCGTGAGATAAATTCCAACGGGTCGCTAAGTCATTCAGATGATCGATTTGGGTAGCATCTTCGCAAATCAGTTGTAGTTGCAAGGTCGTCTCCAACAGACAGTAGTATTCAAAACAAAAGAGGCAACCAGTTTACCTGATTGCCTCAACAATACATATTAGCGGTGCAAACTATTAGCACCGAAAGTCGCGAGATGAACACAAGGGCCGTACGTAGGCATTGTTAATTTGCGTTTTCTAGCGCTCGCTCTTGCTGAAGCTCATCAACCAACTCAGCAAGTGGCTTAGGTCGGCCAATGATGTAGCCCTGTGCATAGTTAACACCGAGCTCAATCAGCTTGTCGATGATCTGGGTATTTTCAACGAACTCGGCCACTGTGTGCTTACCCATCTGCTTGGCTAGATCATTGATAGAACGAACCATCACATGGTCCATCTCATTGACATCAATATCACGCACGAACAGGCCATCGATCTTAACGATGTCGACTGGCAGCTTCTTCAAGTAACCAAACGACGATAACCCCGAACCAAAATCATCGAGCGCGATCATGCAACCAAGATCTTTGATTCGAGTGAAGAACTTGATCGCCTGTTTCATGTTACTCATCGCCGCTGTTTCGGTGATCTCTAAGCAGATCTTATGACACGGAATCGACGAGTTACTCAAGCTTTCAATCAGGAACTCAACAAACTCTCGGTTGCCCATCGAGTGACCAGAAAGGTTGATAGAGCACATCCCTAAATCATCAATCAGATGTGGGCGTTGCTCTAACCAACTCAGTGTCTGACCGATCACTTGGCGGTCAATCAAATGCGCAATGTTGTAGCGCTCAGAGGCAGGCATGAAGATCCCCGGAGAGATGTATTCCCCATCCACATTTTTAATGCGCACCAAGATCTCGAAGTGCATCTTGTCACTGTCTTCATCTAAGCCAAGAATACGCTGTGCAAACAACTCCAGGCGATCATTGGCTAGGGCTTCATGCACTAGGTTAACGCACTCCATCTCTAGGTGACGTCGACGCAAGTCTTCATCATCTTGATGGTAAAGGTGATAGCGGTTACGCCCTTCCTCTTTAGCCGCATGACACGCCGCGTCTGCCTGAGCATGCACCATTTGTGGCGTTGCGGCAGTATGGTCGATCAATCGAATGCCGATAGAGCAGGTTAAGTTAAGTCGGATGTCATCCCACAAGAATGGATTGTCGCCCATCATCGAGATAATACTACGACACACATTCACCGCATCTCGCTCAGTACAATCTTTGATGAGTACCGCAAACTCATCCCCACCCATACGCGCCAATACCGCATTGTATGGCAGTACCTCTTCCAATAACTGCGCGCTAAACAAGATCGCAGCATCGCCCGCTTCATGCCCGGCGGTATCGTTCAGTACTTTCAGCTGGTCTAGGTCTAAGAACAGCATTGCGTGGGTACGCATGTGGCTCTCAACCTCTTTGAGTGCCTTTTGCAGTTCTTGCTCAAAGTGGTTGCGGTTAAAGGTATCAGTCAGCAAATCATAGCGTGCCTGATACTCCAACTTTTCAGAAAGCTCATGTGTCTCGGTGATGTCCTCACCCACAATCAACAACTGATCAGACTCCACCAGCGGGCGGATATTTTCTCGAATCCAAATCGTGCTGCCATCGGCATGACGATATTCAATATCACGACGCCATACACCTCGAATCTTGTGCTGTGGCTGCAACAAGATATGACGTGGAATCATCGCGTTTTCATCGACGTAGAACTCTCTAGGGCGATGACCTAACAGTTCATCCAATGGGTAGCCAAGCAGCTCTTCGGCAAACTGGTTCACTTGTTGGATGCGGTTATTACCATCCAAGGTAATCATCATCACCGGTTGTTTGTCGTAATAGAGTTTTAGGTTCGCTTCACGCTGGAATAGCTTGTTCTCAGCCAGCTTACGTGAAGTGACATCGCGCGCCTCAAACAAGAACTGAATATCGCCTTCTTCACTGCCCGGCATCGGCTTCAGTGAGATATCCAATACCATTGCACCGCGATCTCGACACCAAACCTCAGCTTCAAAGCGTAAAGATGGGTGATCATCTCGCTCAACAAAATACTCTTTCAACACCTCACTGGCAGAGTCTTCCCAGTGCTGATGTTCTTGCAAAGGTGTTCCTAGCTTATATCCCTGATTGTAGAGCAGCTCATGCAGCTTGCTATTACTCGACAACAACACACCGCCTTTATCGATAATGCCCATAAACTGAAGGCTCTGGTCGAATATCGACTCCAACAATCGTTGGCTTTGGCGGCTAGCACGTTCGCTCTTCTTGAGACGATTGAGGTAATACACCAAGGTGGCGATCACGCATGACATGCCAAGGAACATTAAACCTATGGTGCGAATTTCATCGCGGTAACGCATCAGGAAAGGCTTAGGCTTGTTAAGGAATGTCACCGCGGCTTCGTTTTCTGCACCTAAATCCCAACGCGATATTTGTTGATAGTCGAGTTTAATCTCCGGCGCACCAGCGACCACAGGAGGCAACGGTTCATTAGGGTTCGCCAACACCTGCAACAAAACACGACCAGTGTTACGCCCTTGAGTTTCACCGCTTTGAATCACACCGCCAATGGCACCAAAACCTAGGCCTAAATCGTGCACCATATACAGTGGCATTTGCGTTTTAATGTTCAGCTGGCGCCAGTCTTCATCACTGCTCACATCACCTTTTGCATCTCGGTAATACGCCCAAAACAGCAAGCTTTTCCCTAGATCAGCACGTTGCGAAAAAGTCGTCAGTTCTTGGTACGAGTCTGGGACATAGTGTTCAATTAAATCTGCAAAGTTAGGATTTTTTTCAATGAACAGATCGATTTGTGCGCGAATAGCCTCACCAGTCACCGAGTGATCGGTCACCATATAAACCTTTTTCACGGTCGCTTGAAGACGCTTAATAAGTTCGATGTTACCAACCAGATCGATGTCTTCAGTGATGCCCGTGGCGTTCAAACCTTCGATCATTTTAGGAGAAAAGTTATTGATGCCACCAAAGATGACCGGGGTTCCATTGAGATCTGACGCTAAACGCTTCATCAGGTTCAGGGCATTGTTATCACTCACCACAACTGCTGCAAACTCTTCGTGCATTAATTTGGTGTGATAAAGCTGGTACACGCGCTCGAGATATTCAGGGTTCTGAGAGCGTTTGCTGTCGAGGTAAACGACGCGGTAAGACAACCCGTCGCGATCGAGCTCTTCGGACAATCCTTTATGGAAATCATCCGTCCAGAAAAAACCTTGATGGTAGGAGTGGATCACCAATACATCTTTTGTCTGCGCCGAAGCAAATACGCTCCAACACATCGCAATAAATAACACCCAAAATCGCACTGAATTCACCCTAACATCATTGTTGCTGCTAATATTATCACCCTTGGCTATGATATGTACTCTAGCCGATATATTTTCATTAAATCTAAGGGTTAAGCATGTCCACAACTACCGCTCGTCTCGATGACCTAGACCGTGCCATTCTGAAAACCTTAATGGAAGATGCTCGTACGCCTTACGCCGAGATGGCAAAGCAGTTTGACGTAAGCCCTGCGACTATTCACGTCCGTATCGAGAAAATGAGATCGGCCGACATTATTGAGCGTACCGAGGTGGTGGTAAACACGAAAAAGCTAGGTTACGACGTATGTTGCTTTATTGGCATCAACCTGAATGCAGCCAAAGATTACCACTCGGCAATCGCCAAACTGAATGCCCTAGATGAAGTGGTTGAAGCCTACTACACCACTGGTGCGTACAATATTTTCGTTAAGTTGATGTGTAAGTCGATTGAAGAGCTGCAGTTCGTCCTGATCGATAAGTTGCAGGCAATTGATGAGGTGCAGTCGACCGAGACGCTAATCTCACTGCAAAACCCAATCAATCGTAATGTGAACCCATAGCCGCTTGATAAACAGATACAAAAAGAGCCTCACGAGGAGGCTCTTTTTACATTCTGACCAGTACAATATTACGCGCTGATACCAGCGTGGCGCAGCATCGCATCGATTTGTGGTTCGCGGCCACGGAATCGTTTGAACAACTCCATAGGCTCTTCACTGCCACCCATTTCTAGGATGTTATTCAGGAAGCGGTTACCCGTTTCAGTGTTGAAGATACCCTCTTCTTCAAATGCTGAGAACGCATCTGCCGATAGCACTTCAGCCCATAGGTAGCTGTAGTAACCCGCGCTGTAACCACCAGCGAAGATGTGGCTAAAGCTGTGTGAGAAACGGTTCCAATCAAGACTTGGTAGTACCGCCACTTTAGACTTCACGTCAGCCAGTGTTTCAAGTACGCGCGCACCCACTTCTGGGTCGTAAGTGGTATGTAGCGTAAAGTCGAACAGACCGAATTCTAACTGGCGTAAAATGAACATCGCTGATTGGAAATTCTTCGCCGCTAGCATTTTCTCTAGCATCTCTTTTGGTAAAGCTTCGCCGGTTTCGAAGTGACCAGAAATGAACGCCAATGCCTCTTCTTCCCAACACCAGTTTTCTAGGAACTGACTTGGCAACTCAACCGCATCCCAAGGCACACCATTGATACCTGCAACCGCGCCTGCTTCTACTTGAGTCAGCATATGGTGGATACCATGGCCAAACTCATGGAACAGAGTCACAACTTCATCGTGGGTAAACAATGCTGGCTTGTCGCCAACCGGTTTATTGAAGTTACACGTTAGGTAAGCAACTGGCGTTTGTAGTTCTCCAGCAGCGGTAATACGACGACCACGGCAGTCGTCCATCCATGCTCCGCCACGCTTGTGTTCACGAGCGTACAAATCTAGGTAGAAGCTACCTCGCAATGTGTCATTAGCATCAAAGATATCAAAGAAGCGTACCGACTCATGCCATGTGTCGACGCCTTCACGCTCTTTCACTGTCATACCAAATACACGATTCAGTACTTCAAACATACCCGATACCGCTTTCGATTCAGGGAAGTAAGGGCGCAGCTCTTCATCTGAAATTTGGAAAAGGTGCTGTTTCTGTTTTTCGCTGTAGTAAGGGATATCCCAAAGTTCTAGCTCAGACACACCAAACTCTTTTTCAGCGAACTGGCGCAGTTCTTCCACTTCACGCTCACCTTGAGGTTTCGCTTTCACCGCTAAATCATTCAAGAAGCCCAGAACCTGATCTGGCGTCTCTGCCATTTTGGTTGCCAGAGATTTCTCACTGTAAGTGCCAAAGCCAAGCATACGTGCGATCTCATGACGCAATTTAAGCTGCTCGGTGATGATCTCAGTGTTGTCCCACTTGCCTGCATTTGGACCACGGTCTGAAGCGCGAGTAACGTAAGCTTCGTACAGCTCTTTGCGCAGATCTTGGTTATCACTGTAGGTCATTACTGGTAGGTAAGACGGGATATCTAAAGTCAGCAGGTAACCTTCTTGCTCTTTAGCCTCTGCCGCTGCTTTTGCCGCCGCCAGTGCTGATTCAGGCATGCCGGCCAATTCAGCAACATCAGTGACCTGCTTGCTCCAACCCATGGTTGCATCAAGTACGTTGTTTGAGAATTGAGAACCCAGCTCAGACTGACGCTTGCTGATCTCGCCATAGCGATGCTGCTCGTCAGCGGGTAAACCAATGCCTGACAATTCGAAATCACGCAGTGCATCGGTAATGGTTTTTTGTTGAGCTCGATTTAATCCAGAGAATGCTTCGCTTGCCTTGATCGCTTTATACGCTTCAAACAGACCTTTGTGTTGACCAACCCACGTGCCGTACTCAGACAGCAGAGGTAAACAGCTTTCATACGCTTCACGCAGCTCGTCACTGTTCACAACCGAGTTCATGTGGCTTACTGGTGACCAAACACGGCCTAAACGATCATCCACTTCTTCAATTGGAGCAACTAGGTTGTCCCAGCTTGGCGAAGTATTACCTTCAAGTACTTGTTCTATCTTGTTGCGACACGCTTCAATCACTTGCTCAACCGCTGGCTTAACATGCTCAGGTTTGATTTGTGAAAACGGAGGTAAGTCCGTGAAGGTTAATAGCGAATTAGACATATAAACATTCCTTTGGCGTTAGAGACTTTCGTCTTTTTTGTAATGAGGTCGTCTTACAGTCATCAGGCTAAGCAGCGCCCTAAAAAATCACCTGCGAATAGTTATTAAATAGTGCCCATAAAGGCAAATTTCAATAGTAGAACCAATAACTAACTGCAGATAGCTGACGACTGTCCCTGAATTGTTCGAGAATTTATGGTCCATTGAGGGTTATAATAATCAGATTAACCCACCTACACTAACCACACTCTAAAACGAGAGTGTTACGAGAGTTTAATTTGTTAAGTTATCGCCACAGCTTCCACGCAGGTAACCATGCCGACGTAGTAAAGCATATCGTACAGAGCCTTATTCTTAATTCTTTGAAACAGAAGGATAAGCCTTTTGTTTACCATGACACTCACTCTGGTGTAGGTCGTTACGACTTAACGCATGAATGGTCTGAAAAAACCGGTGAATACAAACAAGGTATCGCTCGCGTCTGGGAACAGCAAAACCTTCCTGAAGACATTCAAAGCTACCTTGAGTCTATCTCAACGCTAAACAACGGTGACAAACTGCGCTACTACCCAGGTTCGCCACGTGTTGCACGTGCCCACCTGCGTGACCAGGACCGCATGGTACTGACCGAGCTTCACCCAGCTGACCACCCGCTGCTTGAGCAAGAGTTCCACCGTGATCGTCAGGTATCCATCTACAAAGAAGATGGCTTCAAGCGTCTGAAAGCAAGCCTGCCGCCAAAAGAGCGCCGCGGCTTAGTACTGATCGATCCACCGTACGAACTTGCAAAAGAGTACCGTGATGTAATGACAGCTATTGCTCAAAGCCATAAGCGCTGGGCAACCGGTATCTACGCAATTTGGTACCCGGTAGTGAACCGTTGTGACATCGAAGACATGATCGAAGGCTTAGAAAGCTTAGGCATCAACAAGATTCTACAGATCGAGCTTGGCGTGTCACCAGATACCAACGAGCGTGGCATGACAGCATCAGGCATGATTGTTATCAACCCACCTTGGAAGCTAGAAAGCCAAATGAACGAGATTCTTCCATTCTTGAAGGAAGCAATTGCACCAGCAACCGGTCACTACAAAGTAGAGTGGATCGTACCTGAGTAATCTCGACGCCACATCGAAGCTCAAGAAGCAGTCAAAAGACTGTGATGTGGACGAATAAATTTCAAGCAGGGAGATTGAGTTCAACCGATCTGCCCTCAATATAATAATTAGACAATTTTAGAATCTATAGGACGTAGGTATCCAGTGTGCTCACTGTGACTACAACCCTCAATAAATGGAGAAAGTAATGGCGACTCATTTTGATTACATCTGTATCGGTGGCGGTTCAGGCGGCATCGCATCAGCAAACCGCGCGGCAATGCACGGTGCAAAAGTTGCACTTATCGAAGCTCAAGACCTTGGTGGTACTTGTGTAAACGTTGGTTGTGTTCCTAAAAAGGTAATGTGGCACGGCGCTCAAGTCGCTGAAGCGATCAACCTATACTCTGAAGACTACGGCTTTGATGTTGAAGTGAAGAAGTTCAACTGGAGCAAGCTGATTGAGAACCGCCAAGCGTACATTGGTCGTATCCACCAATCTTACGATCGCGTACTTGGTAACAACAAAGTAAACGTAATCAAAGGTTTTGCTAAATTCGTTGACAAAAAGACGGTTGAAGTAAACGGTGAACACTACACAGCTGATCACATCCTGATCGCGGTAGGTGGTCGTCCAACGATTCCAAACATCCCAGGTGCAGAATACGGCATCGACTCAAATGGCTTCTTCGAGCTAATGGAGCAACCAAAACGCGTTGCGGTTATCGGTGCAGGCTATATCGCAGTTGAGATCGCAGGCGTACTAAGCGCACTTGGTACAGAAACACATCTGTTCTGCCGTAAAGAGTCTCCGCTACGTAGCTTCGACCCAATGATCGTTGAGACATTGGTTGAGGTAATGGAAGCAGAAGGTCCAACACTTCACACGCACTCTGTGCCTAAAGAAGTAGTGAAAGAAGCGGACGGCACGCTGACTCTGCATCTAGAGAATGGCAACACTCAAAACGTTGACCACCTAATCTGGGCTATCGGCCGTCACCCAGCGACTGACGCTATCAACCTAGCATCAACTGGCGTTGAGACAAACGACCGTGGCTACATCAAGGTAGACGAGTTCCAAGCGACTAACGTTCCTGGCATCTACTGTGTTGGTGACATCATGGAAGGCGGTATCGAGCTAACTCCTGTAGCGGTTAAAGCAGGTCGTCAACTTTCTGAGCGTCTATTCAACGGTCAAACTAACGCGAAAATGGACTACAACCTAGTTCCTACTGTTGTATTCAGCCACCCACCTATCGGCACTATTGGTCTAACGACTCAAGAAGCTGAAGAGAAGTACGGCAAAGACAACATCAAGGTTTACACATCTGGCTTCACTGCGATGTACACAGCAGTAACCAAGCACCGTCAACCTTGTAAGATGAAGCTAGTATGTGCTGGCGAAGAAGAGACAGTCGTTGGCCTACACGGCATCGGTTTCACGGTTGATGAGATGATTCAAGGCTTCGGCGTTGCAATGAAGATGGGCGCAACCAAAGCAGACTTCGACTCTGTTGTAGCAATTCACCCAACGGGCAGCGAAGAATTCGTTACTATGCGTTAATCAACACTTTTAGTTGATACTTTTAAAAAGCAGTCCTTGGGACTGCTTTTTTATGCCCGCTTTGAACCTTGGTTCACGATTCGACGTAACACCAATATCCACCTAACTAGAAAATGGAGTTTGTGATGAATTTACTAATCGAATCATTTGAAGGCGGGATTTACTTAGCTTACCAAGTTGTTGGCGAGCAAAAGCGGTTAATTAAAGACGACCACCAGCACCCGATGAAGTTTTTGAGTGTCAATCAAGCACGTGACCACTTTAGCGATCAAGGCGTATCGTCAGCAACGCTGATACATAACAGCGCTTACGATGAAATGTGTGGTGAACACTGTGGCAATACACAACCATTTGAGATTGATTTGAAGTGGAGTTGAATGGCTTTTATGTTTCTTTATCAATAGAAAGGCTTGCATATCGGCAAGCCTTTTTCTTTAGTGGATTAACGCGCCATGCGTTTTTGCCTACGCTTAATATTCTGTTCTTTCACAATGAAATCAAATAGCGGAGCAAACAGATTAGCAAACAAGATAGCAAGCATGATGCCCTCTGGGTAGGCAGGGTTGAGTACTCGTATACCGACTGTCATCACGCCTATCAGAATCCCGTAAGCCCATTTACTGTTGTTGGTGAACGCTGCAGATACTGGGTCAGTCGCCATGAAGAAAGTACCAAACGCGACGCCACCTAGTACAAAGTGCCAGTAGAACGGCATCGAAAACATCGAATTAGTATCCGACCCAATCCAGTTCAGTAAACTCGAGGTTGCCACAAGCCCAACAATCACACCAGCCACAATACGCCACGATGCTATCTTCATGACAATCAGAATCACACCGGTCAACATAATGAGTAGTGAAGACACTTCGCCCATCGAGCCCGGAATATTACCGATAAAGGCATCCATCCAAGTGATGGCCTCGCCTGTCATGTTATTGATCAACGACGAGCCACCACCTTCATACCATTGGCTGAGCGGTGTCGCTCCTGAGTAGCCGTCAGCGGCAACCCATACCAAGCCACCGGACATGTTGGCGGGATAAGCAAAGTAAAGAAACGCTCGCCCTGCCAGTGCAGGATTGAGGAAGTTTCGCCCTGTACCACCGAACAACTCCTTGGCAACAACAATACCAAAGGTGATACCCAAGGCGGCTTGCTACAGCGGAATAGTTGGCGGGAGAATAAGTGCGAACAATACCGAGCTTACAAAAAAGCCTTCATTCACCTCGTGTTTTCGTGCAACGGCAAACAAAACTTCCCAGAAGCCCCCGACCACAAATACGGTGGCATAAACAGGTAAGAAGTAGAGCGCCCCAAAAAACATCTGGCTTCCCCAGCCGCTTGCTACTAACGACTGTGCATCACCAAACGCCCACGATAGGCGCCAACTACTATCAATGATAGAAGCAAGCTCGGCACCGGAATAGGTAGCCGTTAACCCCATCACGGATTGATGGCCTACGTTGTACATACCCCAAAACATCGCGGGGAAAGTGGCTAACCACACCAGAATCATAATCCGTTTTAGGTCGATGCTGTCTCGGACATGGGTTATCCCTCGGTTCACATTCCCTGGCGTGTAAAATATGGTCGCAAATGCTTCATACACTGGGTAGAGCTTTTCGTACTTCCCCCCAGCTTCGAAGCTAGGAGCCACATCTTCTAATCGTTTTTTCAAACTCATAATCTCTAATCACCTTGTTGCTGAGTTATGGTTTTCTACGCACCAACAGCGCTATTTGAGCAATTTTTAGTGCTTTTTGATCAAATTCATTTCAAGATGTCTGCCGTCGGCTACCTATATACTAATTAACAGCATGTCCTAGCCTTTGAATTTCGAGGTCTAAAAACAACAAAGCCCCAGCAATCGCTGAGGCTTAAGTAAGGTTTAAATCCGACTTGTTACTTCACACACATCACGTTAAGTAGTGAAGAACCTTTAAGTTGGTTTACGTTACCATTGGTGAACAGGCCTTTCTTATCCGCTCCCCAATAAGGTAGGTGCATAGGCCAATTCTGGTTTTCCATCACTTTTGAGCCTAGGATGCTCTGCCATTGCTTTTCAGTCATCAGCTGCATGTTGATCTTGTTACAGACCAGCTCTGCGCTACCATAATCCAAACGACTCCAAGGCTTACCTTGCTCCATGTAGAACTGCTGCTCATGGTCTAGCAGGTAAGGGATCGCGTATTGGCTACCGGCAACATTTGCCGTCACGCGAACTTCAATCTCTAGATCGTCATCTGAATTCTTGTCACCACTTGGCAATGCTTGAATTGCCGCCGCACTGGTAACTGCTGCCGTTGGCTTAGCTGCTACGGGTTTCGCCGCAGGCTTAGTTGCGGGTTTTACAGGAGCCTTAACCGGTGTCGGTTTTGCTGTTTTAGGCTCGGCCGCTTTTGCCACGATAGGTTGTGATGAGGTCTTCGACTTATCAACCATACGAATAAAGGCTTCGCCATAACCTGGTACCTTACGAACCTGAGCTAGATCTTTTCTTGCATCAGAAAATGTAGAGTAAGGGCCAATCAAACAACGATAGTCACCACCCTCAGGTTTCATCCATACGTTGGTCGAAATTTTGCCGTAAAGAGGTTTTGCTTGGCTCAGTGACAAAGGCTTGTTCAGCAGGCCACATTGAACCCAAAACAGCTCGTTATCTGAATGACGTTTAGGCGCTTTATTACCCCAAACACCCTTACCGATCGGACATGATTGCTCTAGCTGTGGTAATTGATTAGTACTTGCCTGAGTAGCATCACATAAAACCGATTCTGCATTAACTTGGCTCGATACCAAAAGGGATGCAGCAATAAGCCCCATACGATAATTTCTAATCACAGCGCGACATACATCATTCATTGTCAATTTCATAACCACCACTTAAACCCTCACGGGCTAATTGTTACCGAATCAATGTCGATAAAACATAAATTCCATTTTAAGTACTATTGACACTATCAATGATACTTAGTTCAAGATCCATTAAGCAAAAAAAGAGCCGTAATTGCTTACGGCTCTTAGTTTAGTGATTTTTTTTACTAAAAATCAAACCAAGCTATCACCCTTTATAAATTTTAGGGTTAAACACATCACGTAACCAGTCACCTAGTAGGTTGATCACCAGTACTAGCGTCACCAATACGACACCAGGGAATGCAGTGATCCACCATGCACCAGAGAAAATGTAGTTAAAACCAGTACTGATTAGTGCGCCCAGTGACGGTTGGTCTACCGGTAGGCCCAAACCTAGGAAAGAAAGTGCCGCTTCTGACATGATGGCATTTGCCACCTGTACCGTAGAGATAACCAAAATTGGCGATAAACAGTTTGGTAGAATATGGCGGAACATGATGCGCGGTGCTCTGAAGCCCATCACGCGTGCCGCTTCTACATACTCTTTCTTCTTCTCAGCCAACACCGATGCACGAATCGTACGAGCATACTGTGGCCATTCGGCAATACCAATGATCACCACCAGCATCACTACCGCATACTGCGCGTAGAAGTCACTACCGAAGCTCGCCTTAAAGATAGCCGAGACAATGATCGCAACCATCATGGTTGAGAACGAAAGTTGAACATCAGCAAAACGCATCAGGAAGCTATCGATACGACCACCGAAGTAACCCGCAGACAGGCCAATGATGATACCTAGAGTCAGCTGTAGACCAACGGCTAGGAAACCAATCGTCAGTGATAAGCGAGAGCCGTAAAGCATGGTCGATAGAATGTCACGACCCTGTTCATCCGTACCCAGTAGGAAACGCTCTTCGCCATCTTCCATCCAAGACGGTGGTAGCTCTGAGTCCATGATATCGATAGACGTCACGTCATACGGGTCTGTTGGCGCTAGAATAGGTGCCGCCAATGCCATCACCAAGAAAGCAGTGAAAACAGCAAAGCTGAACATTGCCACTTTGTCACGCAAGAAGTAGTACAGAATGTCTGACTGCTTAAATCGCTCCCAACGAGATGGAGCTGTTGTTGTTTGTTCCATGATTATGCTCCTTTCCCTGTGATGTTCACTGTTGGGTTAATGATGCCGTATAGCAGGTCAACAATGGTGTTCGTTACTACGAAGATAAGGCCAACGAAAATAACGTATGCGGTAATCAGTGGTGTATCCACTCGGTTAATCGCTTCAAGGAATAGGAAGCCGGTGCCCGGCCACTGGAATACGGTTTCAGTAAGAATCGTGTAAGCCACCATAGTACCAATCTGAACACCACCTACCGTTAGTACAGGTAGCATTGTGTTTTTCAGGGCGTGCTGGTAGTAAATCTTGTTCAGTTCAAGACCTTTCGCTTTACCAAACTTGATGTACTCAGAGCTCAGCACTTCTAGCATCTCTGAACGAACTAGACGAATGAAAAGCGGTAGCATGATAGATGCAAGTGCGATACTAGGCAGAACTAAGTGTGCAAGGCCATCCAGCGTTAGGAAACCAGACTCCCAGCCAAACCAGTTTGCAGTTTCACCACGGCCAAACGACGGTAGCCAGCCAAGTTCAATTGAGAAGACATACATCAGCATGATTGCCGTTAAGAAAACAGGCACAGAGATACCGATACTGCTGCCCGCCATCACCAACTTAGTGAAGAAACTTTTTGGGTGTATTGCTGAATAAACGCCAAGTGGAATCGACAGACAAACGATGATCAGAGAAGCGCCAAACACAAGTTCAAGCGTTGCCACCAGCTTATCTAAGATTACGTCCACAGCAGGGCGTTTAAAGAAATATGAAGTACCAAGGTCACCTTGTAGAGCTGCGCCTACAAAGCGAGTGTATTTTGTAATGAAGGGATCATTTAAGCCGAGTTCATCACGCAGCGCTTGACGCTCCGATTCTGACACAGATTGACCGACTAACTCACGCAACGGGTCGCCCAGGTTATCCTGAATGGCAAACGCCACCAAACTGATCACAAACATCACTATCAGTGCCTGAAACAGGCGCTTGACCAGAAACGTAACCATTCCTTGCCCCTTATCTATCCATGACTATCTAATCGAAATCCGCGACTAGATAACAATAATTCAGTCTTAAAAAAGGTATTTAGCCAGACTGAAGGAAGACCAAATACCTAAACTTAAATCTATTTCTTAATAATTTTGAGAGCCTGAAAGCTTCAGGCTCTCGATTCTAGCAAGCTAGATTATTTTACAACTAGGTCGCCAAAGTAAGGCATAACCATTGGGTTTACGATATCTGCTGCACCTACGTTAGACTTCGCGCCCCACGCTTCACTTTGCCAGTGTAGCGGTACGAATGCAGCGTCGTTGTATAGTGTTGCTTCAACGCCTTTCAGCATCTTAGAACGCTTAACTGGGTCAGTTTCAGTGTTAGAAGCTTCTACAATCGCATCCATTTCTGGGTTTGAGTAACCAGAACAGTTGTATTGACCACGACCTGTCTCTTCGTTACGAGTCATTGTTAGGAACTCGTTGAAGTTCGCTGAATCTTCAGTATCTGAGTGCCAGCCGATCATCATCATATCAGCAGAACATAGGTCAAATTCAGGCCAGTACTGTGCTTTAGGCATAGTCTTAAGATCAACTTTGATACCAATCTTAGATAGCATTGCCGCAGACGCTTGCGCTACTTTCGCATCGTTCACGTAACGGTTGTTTGGTGCCATCATAGTTAGCGTAAAGCCATCTTCGTAGCCCGCTTCTTTCATCAGCTCTTTCGCTTTCTTAAGATCGTAACGAGGAACTAGCTCTTCGTTGTGACCCGCGTAGCCTGTTGGGCTTTGCTGACCAGCAGCGGTTGCGAAGCCTTTCATGATCTTCTTAACGATACCTTCGTTGTTGATTGCGTGAACAATCGCCTGACGAACGCGAACATCTTTAAGTGCTTCGTTGCTGTTTTGGTTCATTTGGAACGTGATGATACGAGTACCAGGTAGCGTTACTAGATCGATGTTCTTAGCGTTCTTAACACGCTTGTGATCGTTTGGTGCTACTGGGTGAATCATATCTACGTCACCAGAAAGAAGTGCAGCAACACGTGTTGCGTCTTCTTTGATTGGCACAAGTGTTAGCTTGTCTACGTTACCTTCAGACTCTGTGTCCCAGTAATCGTTGAAACGTTCGAACGTTACCTTAACGCCTTGCTCACGCTGCGTTACGATGAAAGGACCAGTACCTGAAACGTTAGTCGAAGCGAACGAGTTACCGTGCTTAACTAGCTCAGACTTGTCTTTACCTTCCGCTGTCTTACCAGAGTAGAACTTGCTGTCCATTGGGAAGATGTAAGTTGCTGTTTGTAGTACTAGTGGGTAAGCCGCTTTTGATACTAGCTCAACTGTGTAGTCATCCACTTTTACCATTTTTTCGTATGGCGTGAAGATTGACTTAAAGTCTGGAGAAGCTTGTAGACGTTCAAAAGTCCACACAACATCATCAGCAGTCAGTTCGTTACCAGAGTGGAATTTCACACCTTTGCGTAGGTTGAAACGGAAAGTCGTTTCATCAACACGCTCCCAGCTAGATGCTAGGCGGCCTTCGAAATCCATCTCTTGAGTGAAACGTACTAGAGGGTCAAACACCATGTGAGACATTTGCAGTGTGCCACCAGACAGCTGCTCGTGCGGGTCAAGTGATACTGGGTCAGCTGCGTAGCCAACGGTAATATCTGCTGCTGCTGCACTAAAGCTTAGGCCAGCTGCCATCAAAGCTACTGCTAATTTGCTTTTCATGGTTTTCATTGCATAACTCCTTCATGCGGGAATCCAGATCCCTAGTTGTTGTATTTGCGTCTGTTTATTGTTGTTAGCAAGCTAAACTCCAGCCTGCTGATTTTTATACCGCGGCTTGGGCCACTGCTTTTTCTTCTCTTAAACCTGTAAATTCAGGCATTAAAGAAATCAGTTGTTTGCTGTATTCATGCTGAGGTGATTGGAACAGCTGCTCTGTAGGCGCAACTTCCAATAGTGTCCCCATCTGCATCACACCAACACGATCACACATTTGGCGAATAACCGGTAAATCGTGACTGATGAACAGCATGGTTAGGTTTAGCTCGTCTTGTAAGTCTTTTAGTAGGTTAAGAATCTGAGCCTGTACCGACACATCCAGTGCCGATGTTGGCTCATCACAAATCAAAAGACGTGGGCGAGTCGCCAAAGCGCGAGCGATAGAAATACGCTGACGTTGACCACCTGAGAATTCGTGTGGGTACTTCACCCCTGCCATTTTGCCTAAACCAACGTGCTCTAGCAGATCGTTAACGATCTGACGAGTTTCGCTTTCGTTGCGAGTAAGCTTATGGAATCGAATAGGTTCAGCAATGATGTCGAATATCTTCATTCGAGGGTTCATTGAAGTGTAAGGGTTTTGGAAAACCATCTGCATTTGGCGACGCATAGGGCGACGCTCTTTCTCTGACTTCAGGCCAGTCAGGTCAACGCCTTCAAACGTTACCTTGCCCGAGTTTGGCGCGTACAAGCCAGCAATTACACGAGCAATCGTTGATTTACCAGAGCCTGATTCACCTACCAAACCAAACGTCTCACCTTCATGCACTTCAAAGCTAACGTTGTTCGACGCTTGTACGTACTCACGACGGCTCTCGAAGAACGAATCTTTAGTGGTAAAGCGCAGGTTTACGTTTTCAACATTTAATAGTGGGCCAGTGTAATCACGGTGATCTTGGCTTTGACCCAACCAGTGATTTTTCACATCAAGAGGTTCCATCTCGTGTGCTTCTTCGATGTAGCTCACAAGTGGGAAACGGTCGAGTTTGCGGTCTGAACGCGGAACCGCAGAGATCAAGCTGTGTGTGTATGGGTGTTCTGGCGTACCAAGCACTTTGGCTGTTGGGCCGAACTCAACTAAGTCACCACGATACATTACGGCTACGCGATCGGTTACGTTAGATACCACACCCATGTCGTGCGTTACCAACATACAACCTACGTTTTTCTTAATACATAGATCGCGAATCAAACCTAAGATTTGGTCTTGGATAGACACATCCAGTGCGGTGGTTGGTTCATCTGCGATGATAAGGTCAGGCTCACCTGCCAATGCAATCGCAATAACCACACGCTGACGCATACCGCCAGAGAATTGGTGAGGATACTGTTTTAAGCGGTTTTCTGGCTGTGGGATACCAACTTGATTCATCAAGTCGAGGGAGCGCTCATAGGCTTCTTGATCGGAAACCTTCATGTTGGCGTGGATCGTTTCTTTTAACTGCTGTTCTACGGTGAATAGAGGGTTAAGAGACGTCATTGGATCTTGGAAGATAAAACCAATCTTTGAGCCGCGAACAGAACGCATCTGTTCAGGAGATAAGCCAGAGACTTTTTCGCCATCCAGAAATACCTCGCCGCTAGCAATGCGACCAGGAGGGCTCAATAGATCGATAACCGCGTTACCTACCGTTGACTTACCAGCCCCAGATTCGCCTACAACACCAACAATCTCACCACGTTCAATATTGAACGAAAGCGATTTAACTGCGGCGTGAACTCCATGACGAGATGGGTATTCGATACGAAGATTTTTTACTTCTAAAAGTGACATTACCAGACCTCTACTGCTTTGGCAGCTTTCTGCCCTGTCTGCAAAATTGAATCCATTCTTACCAGAATATTGTTCTGATATTTTATACGGCTGACAATTTGGCAAATAATTCACAGAAAAGCAACAAAAATAGGGTAAAAAGTCGACATTAAACGCTTAACAAGCAAAACCACCACATAACTATTCACCAGAAAAGCATAGAGTAAGAAAAAACAGCATCATACTAGTGGTAATAAATACTCACAAAACCCTTACCACAACTTACTTGTAGAGCTAAAGCCATGGTTGAGAGCAGATCTCACTACCAATCACTAAAAACAAATAATTATTCCAAAAAACAATTAACAATATAGAAACATAATCTAATTTATCTATTTATATTAAACAAAACAACTAAATAGTGTTGCATTAGCCATATTTACAACCGCTAATATAAACTCAACAAATATAAGATAACAAAACAAGCAGATGGATAAATTAGTTGGAATTTTCGGCGATTTGGGAGGGGGAAAAATGCTAAATACGGCCATTAATCGACAGTTTTGGGGTTAGGTTTCATTTTTCGTAAAAGTCTTTAGACCAAACCTATCAACCTGTCGAATTTATCAGGCCATTAAATTATATAAAATTAGATATAGATCGACCGGTTTAATGAATTGTGGTTTTGTGTGGAGAAGAAACGGACTCGTAGATAGGCTGAGGAAGAAGAGGTATTCACACTAAACGCACAACACTTAGAAGAGGTTAGTTTGCTTGTAATCTAAACCCCAAACGAAAAAAAGCCCCGTCATTTCTGACGAGGCTTTCTTATAGTGGTCGGTGAAAAGGGAGGCGATGCGACTGGGCTTCCAGCCCCCGAAAACATCATTACATTTTCGCCAAATAGAAAAAAAGCTCATCATTTCTGATGAGCTTTCTTAAAATTGGTCGGTGAAGAGGGATTCGAACCCCCGACCCTCTGGTCCCAAACCAGATGCGCTACCAAGCTGCGCTATTCACCGACAAAATTAATGGGGTGGCTAACGAGATTCGAACTCGCGACCACCGGAATCACAATCCAGGGCTCTACCAACTGAGCTATAGCCACCACTAATTTTTTTGTATAACCGCTTAACAAGCGATTATTGAAATAGTGGTCGGTGAAGAGGGATTCGAACCCCCGACCCTCTGGTCCCAAACCAGATGCGCTACCAAGCTGCGCTATTCACCGACTAGTTTTGTATCGATTCTTGGGATAGTGAATCAACACTGGAAGCCGAAGCTACCGATAATTTGTAAAGAAAGAATGGGGTGGCTAACGAGATTCGAACTCGCGACCACCGGAATCACAATCCAGGGCTCTACCAACTGAGCTATAGCCACCATAATTTCTTTTTCTGCCAATTTCTCGCTTACCGAAGTAAGTGACCGGATGGCGCGCCTGAAAGGATTCGAACCTTCGGCCTTTGGCTCCGGAGGCCAACGCTCTATCCAGCTGAGCTACAGGCGCATGCCCTGTCGGCGGAGTGGAATAATACGTATATCACCCAATGCCGTCTAGTACTTTTTTAACTTTTTTTTCTGTTTGGTCTCTTTTTCGACAGTTAATATGTGATAAACCCCTTATTTGAGTACTACAACCCGCCACAGCTTATAAGTTGTTGTTTATTGCAACAACTTATCGGGATATAATCACCCATTATTTACATTGGTTTAACAGTTGCTCTTTACTGGTTAAAGCCAAAACACCCCTCCAACACTATAATTTGGTAAGCATGTACTTACCTTGGGAATGTAAAGTGAGTTTAATGGATATGTCTCGTCGAATTTTAAGCGTTGTCATCGCAGTTTTAACCTTCTCAACTGGTGCAATGGCTTCAGGCCTGAGTGAAGCAGAGCAAGATGCAATTGCTGAGCGCATCAAACCAGTTGGTCAAGTATACCTAGTCGGCAGTGAGCCAGTAGCCGCTGAACCAACGGGCCCTCGTGATGGCGCAACAGTTTATGGTACCTTTTGTATCGCTTGTCACGCATCTGGCGTAAGTAGCGCACCTAAAACAGGTGATGCTGGTGACTGGGGTCCTCGTATTGCTCAAGGTCGCGATGTTCTAGCTGACCACGCAATCAACGGCTTCAACGCGATGCCAGCAAAAGGTTCATGTATGGACTGTTCAGACGACGAAATCAAAGATGCTATCGAGCACATGATTGCTGGTCTGTAATTACAAATACCAAATTCAAAAAAGGTGACCATCAGGTCACCTTTTTTATTGTCTTCTATATAGTGCTATATAAGGCAGAACATTACTTCTTATTGAACATCGCTCGAATATTCGCAATGTGCGCCTGCCCTTTCTCCATTCGCTCTTCAGCAGACTGTGGCTTCTTCACGCTTTCCCATTCCACATCATCATGTGGCAATTCATCAAGAAAACGACTTTGTGTTGGTTTAATTAACTCACCAAACTGGCGGCGTTCACGACACTTGGTAAAAGTCAGTTCTTTCTGCGCTCGAGTGATACCCACATACATTAGGCGACGCTCTTCCTCAACGTTACCTTCATCAACACTGGTTTGGTGCGGCAAGATGCCCTCTTCTGTTCCCATCAAATACACATATGGGAACTCCAAGCCTTTCGATGCGTGAAGTGTCATCAACTGTACTTGGTCAGCATCGTCATCGTCTTCACCACGTTCCATCATGTCGCGCAAGGTTAAGCGCTGCACAACCTCACGTAGCGACTTCTCTTCCTTATCGTAATTGTCGCCTTCTAAGTCAGCCACAATCCAGCTGTAGAGATCAGACACGTTCTTCATACGCATCTCTGCCGCTTTCGGACTTGCTGAGGTTTCGTATAACCAATCTTCGTAGTTAATATCACGTACCAAAGCACGAACCGCATCCACGGTATTACCACGCTCTGCGTTATCCGAGATACGAACAATCCAATCGGTGAATCGACGCAGGTTCTCCAAGCCTCGGCCTGTTAGGGTTTGCTCTAAGCCCATCTCAAAGCTGGCCTCAAACAAGCTCTTGCCTCGCATGTTGGCGTAGCTACCTAACTTCTCTAGCGTCACCGGACCGATCTCACGGCGAGGCGTGTTTACAATACGTAGGAAGGCGTTGTCATCATCAGGGTTCACCAATACACGCAGGTAAGCCATGATGTCTTTAATCTCTGCTCTAGCGAAGAACGAGGTGCCGCCAGAGATCTTGTAAGGCACGCGGTTCTGCATCAGCGCTTTTTCAATCAAGCGTGATTGGTGGTTACCACGGTAAAGTACCGCATAATCTTTATACTCAGTACGGTTCAAAAACTTGTGTGCGATGATCTCACCGGTAATACGCTCGGCCTCATGCTCTTCGTTCTTGGCATTCAATACCTTAAGCTTTTCGCCATCCGGGATCTCAGAGAATAGAGACTTCTCATATACGTGCGGATTGTTGGCGATCAGGATGTTCGCTGCACGCAAGATTCGACTGGTTGAGCGGTAGTTTTGCTCCAGCTTGATCAGGCGAAGGTTAGGATAGTCTTCACCCAGCAACACCAGGTTCTGCGGTTTCGCACCACGCCATGAGTAAATAGATTGGTCATCATCACCTACTACCGTCAAGCGACCGCGCTCTCCAACCAGTAAGCGAACCAATTCGTACTGGCTGGTGTTGGTATCTTGGTATTCGTCCACAAGCAGGTAGCGAATACGCGATTGCCAACGTTCACGCACTTCTTGATTGGTTTTGAGTAATTGTACTGGCAGTGCAATCAAGTCATCAAAGTCGAGGGCGTTGTAAGCCTTCATCTGTTTTTGATACATCTCGAAGCAGAACGCAAATAGCTGCTCTTGTTCACCTTGAGCACGTGCTTTGACCTGATCTGGCGTCAGCATGTCATTCTTCCAATTCGAAATCGCACTCATCAATGCACGCAGTAAATCCTTGTCGCCATCGATTTGTCTTTCTGTTAGCTCTTTTAATAGGGCTAACTGGTCTTGGTCATCAAATAGAGAAAAGCCCGCTTTTAGGCCCAGCGTTTTGTACTCGCGACGAATAATGGTTAGGCCCATAGTATGGAACGTCGAAACGATAAGTCCTTTCGCTTCACCTTTACCTAAGGTTTGCCCTACACGCTCTTTCATCTCACGCGCTGCTTTATTGGTAAAGGTTACTGCCGCGATGTTACGCGCCTTATAGCCACACTCCTGAACCAAATAAGCAATTTTATTGGTGATAACACGTGTCTTGCCTGATCCAGCGCCCGCTAATACTAAGCAGGGGCCTGAAACATACTTCACGGCTTCATCTTGTCTTGGGTTCAGTTTCATTTGATTCTCTATCTGTTCTTACAAGGTCGAATTGGTTGCGCGCCTATAATAATGCTGCAACATCACGAATGCTACGTTCTCTTCTACAAGAATTTTACGTCATTTATGCAAAACTTTGTTGCACATGTGTATGGTTCTTAGGCTATAATGAATGAACGTTCATTCATCGGTGATGTAAATATGACTACTCATGCACCTCAGGATAAACGCCAACAAATACTTTCTGCAGCAGAGAAGCTAATTGCTGAGGTCGGTTTTCAAGGCCTCTCAATGCAAAAACTAGCAAAAGAAGCGGGAGTGGCTGCAGGCACTATCTATCGCTACTTTGAAGATAAGGATCACTTGATCGATGACGTTCGAGTGCTCGTAACACAACGAGTAGCAGATGCTGTACAAGACGGAGTTAATGATTCGGATCCAATAAAGCAACGCTACAGAACCATGTGGCTCAACATATGGAACTTAGCGGGAACGAACTTAGCTGCGATTAAAAATCGAGTTCAGTATGACTCTCTACCTATCACAAATAGCCTAAACTTCAGGGAACTTGAACGAAAAATGTTTGCCCAAGTTGAGCTGCTATTTAATGAGGGTAAAGAGCAAGGATTGTTTAAACCGCTGCATAATGAAGTATTAAGCGGCTTGAGCTTAGCGGCTAGTGTCTCTCTAGCGCGAAAGCATTCTTTAGGATTTTACCAACTCGACGAGGCAGCATTAGAAGCTGCAATAGAAGCCAGTTGGGACGCAATAATTAAACACTAGATCGGAGTTTTGACCATAATGAAAAAGTGGACTTTCTTCATGTTACTCATCGCTGTATTACTTTTCGGCAGCGTTATTGGGTTTAACATGTTCAAACAACAAAAAATTGCTGAGTACATGGCAAACCGCCCTGAACCAGAATTTCCAGTAACGGTTACTGAAGTTCAGCCGATCGATTGGGTTCCGGTTATTGAAGCTATCGGCTTCATTGAACCAAACCAAGGTGTCACGCTAGCAAACGAAACTAGCGGTGTAATCGACCAAATTTCTTTTGAATCAGGTACTGAAGTTAAGAGCGATCAACTACTCGTTCGCCTTGATTCAGATGTAGAGAAAGCGAACCTTAAGAGTTCTGAAGCTCGCTTACCTGCAGCAAAAGCTAAGTACAAGCGTTACCAAGGTCTATTCAAGAAAGGCTCTATCTCTAAAGAGGCTTACGATGAAGCAGAAGCTAACTACTTCTCTCTTTCAGCTGATATTGAAAGTCTAAAAGCGTCTATCGATCGTCGTGAAATTCGCGCACCATTCGATGGTACCGTTGGTATCCGTAATGTTTACCTAGGCCAATACCTACAATCAGGTACTGATATTGTTCGTCTAGAAGACACTAGTGTAATGCGCCTACGCTTCACGGTTTCTCAAACTGACATCTCTCGCATCAGTGTGGGTCAAGCAGTTGATATCTTCGTTGACGCTTACCCTGAAATCCCATTTGAGGGCTCGATCAGTGCTATTGAACCAGCAGTAAGTGTGCAAAGTGGTCTAATTCAAGTTCAAGCAGACATTCCAAACAATGATGGCAAACTTCGTAGCGGCATGTTCGCTCGCGCTAACATCATTCTGCCTAAATTAGAGAACCAAGTAACTCTGCCTCAAACAGCGATTACTTTCACTCTATACGGCGACAATGTTTACATCCTAACTGAAGAAGACGGCGTTAAACGCGTTTCTCAGCAAGTTGTAAAAGTAGGTGAGCGTACCGCTGATATTGCACACATCCTTGAAGGTGTTAAAGCAGGCGATACGGTTGTGACTTCTGGCCAAGTACGTCTAAGTAACGGTGCCAAAGTTAAGGTTGTGGAAAGTGATGCAATCACACCACCATCAGAAACACCTAAGCTGTAACTGGAGGCATAATGCGCTTTACTGATGTTTTTATTAAACGTCCAGTTCTAGCGGTATCCATCAGCTTTTTGATTGCGCTGCTTGGCTTACAAGCAATCTTCAAAATGCAGGTGCGTGAATACCCTGAAATGACGAATACCGTCGTAACCGTGACCACGAGTTACTACGGTGCAAGTGCCGATCTTATCCAAGGCTTTATCACCCAGCCCCTCGAACAGGCTGTGGCACAAGCGGATAACATCGATTATATGACTTCATCTTCTGTACTCGGTAGCTCAACAATTACCGTTAACATGAAGTTGAACACTGACCCGAATGCAGCGCTGTCTGACATATTAGCGAAGACAAACTCAGTTCGATCTCAGCTTCCAAAAGAAGCGGAAGATCCAACTGTAACCATGTCGACCGGTTCAACGACAGCGGTACTCTACATTGGTTTTACTAGTGATGAGTTGGTGTCGAGCCAAATTACCGATTATCTAGAGCGAGTAATCAACCCGCAGCTATTTACGGTAAACGGTGTATCGAAGGTTGACCTATACGGTGGTATGAAATACGCACTACGCGTATGGCTAGACCCGTCAAAAATGGCGGCAGTTGATCTAACCGCTAGCGATGTGATGTCGGTACTGAATGCCAACAACTACCAATCGGCAACGGGTCAGGCAACGGGTGAGTTCGTTCTCTACAACGGCAGTGCTGATACCCAAGTATCTAACGTTGAAGAGCTAGAGAATCTTGTAGTACGAAGCGGTGAAGGCGAAATCATCCGTCTATCTGACATTGCTAAGGTTTCTCTAGAGAAAAGCCACGATGTGTACCGTGCAAGTGCGAACGGTCAGGAAGCGGTTGTTGCAGCGATTAACGCGGCACCAAGCGCTAACCCGATCAACATTGCAGCCGATGTTCTTGAGCTTCTTCCTCAGCTAGAGAAGAACCTACCAAGTAACATCTCAATGAACGTAATGTACGACTCAACGATTGCGATTAACGAATCGATTCAAGAGGTTATCAAAACCATCCTTGAAGCAGCATTAATCGTACTGGTTGTAATTACCTTGTTCCTAGGTTCTTTCCGTGCGGTACTGATCCCTATCGTTACTATCCCACTGTCTTTGATTGGTGTGGCAATGGTAATGCAGGCGATGGGCTTCTCTTGGAACCTGATGACGCTACTGGCAATGGTACTCGCCATCGGCCTGGTGGTAGATGATGCGATCGTAGTACTAGAGAACGTCGACCGACATATCAAGCTCGGGGAGTCCCCTTTCCGTGCTGCAATCATCGGTACTCGTGAAATTGCGGTACCCGTTATTGCAATGACACTAACGCTAGGCGCGGTATACGCTCCGATCGCGATGATGGGTGGTATCACAGGCTCACTATTTAAAGAGTTTGCGCTAACCCTAGCCGGTTCAGTATTTGTATCCGGTATCGTGGCATTAACGCTATCGCCAATGATGTGTTCAAAAATGCTAAAAGCTCATGCAGAGCCAAGCAAGTTTGAACAAAAAGTACATAGCGTACTGGATGGTATGACTAACCGTTACGAGCGCATGCTTGGTGCGGTAATGAACCATCGCCCAGTATTCATTGGCTTTGCGGTTATCGTATTTGCAAGCTTGCCGATGCTGTTTAAGTTTATCCCAAGTGAGTTAGCACCTTCTGAAGATAAAGGTGTGATCATGCTGATGGGTACAGCACCATCAAATGCGAACTTAGACTTCATGCAAAATACCATGAACGACGTGAACACCATTCTGTCTGATCAGCCAGAAGTAGCGTACGCACAGGTGTTTACTGGTGTGCCAAATGCAAACCAAGCGTTTGGTATTGCATCTATGGTTCCATGGAGTGAGCGTGAGGCGAGCCAATCAGACGTAGCAAACCGCGTTGGTGGTTTAGTTAAAGATGTTCCAGGTATGGCAGTAACGGCGTTCCAAATGCCAGAACTACCAGGTGCAGGTTCAGGTCTTCCAATTCAGTTTGTTATTACAACACCAAACAGTTTTGAGAGCTTGTTCCAAATCACTACTGACATTTTGGCTGATGTAGCATCGAACCCGCTGTTCGTTTACTCAGATCTAGATCTGAACTACGACTCAGCAACGATGAAAGTACACATCGATAAAGACAAAGCAGGCGCATACGGTGTGACCATGCAAGATATCGGTATCACACTTGGTACTATGATGTCTGATGGCTACGTAAACCGTATCGACTTAAACGGTCGTTCTTATGAGGTTATCCCTCAAGTAGAGCGTAAGTTCCGTTTGAACCCTGAATCGATGAATAACTACTACGTGCGTGCTGCAGATGGTAGAGCAGTACCACTGGGCAGTTTAATTACGATTGATGTTGTGGCAGAGCCTCGCTCTCTTCCTCACTTCAACCAATTGAACTCAGCAACGATTGGTGCTGTACCAGCTCCAGGCGCAGCGATGGGTGATGCGATTGCATGGTTTGAAGATACGGCAACGAACAAGCTACCAAGTGGCTACAACCACGATTACATGGGTGAAGCTCGTCAATACGTAACAGAAGGTAGCGCACTTTACGCAACCTTTGGTTTGGCGCTAGCAATCATCTTCTTGGTACTGGCGATTCAATTCGAATCTCTAAAAGACCCATTGGTTATCATGGTATCTGTACCACTGGCGATCTGTGGTGCCCTAATTGCTCTAGCTTGGGGCGCAGCAACGATGAACATTTACTCGCAAGTAGGTTTGATCACGCTGGTCGGCTTGATTACTAAGCACGGTATCTTGATCTGTGAGGTTGCAAAAGAAGAACAGTTGCATCACCACAAGACTCGTATTGAAGCGGTAATGGAAGCTGCGAAGGTTCGTCTTCGTCCAATTCTGATGACAACAGCTGCGATGATCGCTGGTCTAATACCACTGATGTACGCAAGTGGTGCGGGTGCAGCTCAGCGCTTTAGTATTGGTATCGTAATCGTTGCTGGTCTAGCGATTGGTACTATCTTTACGCTATTTGTACTGCCTGTGATTTACAGCTACCTAGCTGAAAAGCACAAACCTCTTCCTGTATTTGTTGAAGACAAAGATCTAGAAAAACTAGCTCGCGTCGATGAAGCAAAAGCAGCACACAGAGAATTAGCAGATAACAAGTAATCGCTATGTCGTAAAACAATCAAAAAGGCTACTTCGGTGGCCTTTTTTTATACGCGATAGGCGACATCTCAAGTGTGATTAAATAGAATAGTGATAAATAGTCAGGAGTTTTAATCGATATGTTTGATCCAAAAAAACTAGAGCAAATTGCTAAGCAGATCCACGACTCTATGCCTCAACCAGTGAAAGAACTGGGTTCAGACGTAGACCAGAAAGTTCGCCAAGTTATCCAAGGCCAGCTAAACAAACTAGATGTTGTAAGCCGTGAAGAGTTTGATGTTCAGACTCAAGTACTACTACGCACTCGTCAAAAGCTGACTGAAATGGAACAAAAGCTTGCAGAGCTAGAAGCTAAACTTGCAGACAAGTAAGCACTTAAGCAAGAAAAGATAAGAGGGCTGGCGTGAAAACGTCAGCCCTTTTTTATGCACTCGAACTTTGGGGAATCAGCTCTAGATTGCGCAGCCCGTTTCCCAAATAAACAAAAAGGCTTGGTCAACGGCGACCAAGCCTTTTAATTAGATGTTGTGTTTTTATTTATGACTCCAGTTTTTGGAGCTCTTTAAATTTTTTCGATGCTATCGAGTTAAGAAATTAACCGCCTACTGCAATGCGCTTCATGTCGCTCATGTAAGCACGTAGCTCTTCACCGATGTACTCAACTGGGTGGTTACGGATAGCTTCGTTTACTTCAATTAGACGAGCGTTATCTACTTGGTTAGATGTTTCACCTAAGCCTTTACCGATTACGTCTGTTGATACTGAAGGCATGAACTTCTCACGTAGTAGTGGTGTTGCTACGTTAGCAAATAGGTAGTTACCGTATTCAGCTGTATCAGAGATTACTACGTTCATTTCGTATAGACGCTTACGAGCAACCGTGTTTGCGATTAGTGGAAGCTCATGTAGAGACTCGTAGTATGCAGACTCATCGATGATGCCAGATGCTGTCATTGCTTCGAACGCTAGCTCAACACCCGCACGAACCATAGCAACAAGTAAGATACCGTTGTCGAAGTACTCTTGCTCTGAGATTTCTAGATCAGAAGCAGGGTAGTTTTCGAATGCTGTTCCGCCTGTCTCTTCACGCCAGCCTAGTAGGTTAGCATCGTCGTTTGCCCAGTCAGCCATCATAGTGCTAGAGAATTCACCTTGAATGATGTCATCCATGTGCTTGTTGTAAAGCGGACGCATTAGGTCTTTTAGCTCTTCAGAAAGCTCAAACGCTTTGATTTTAGCTGGGTTAGATAGACGGTCCATCATGTGTGTTACGCCACCAAACTTAAGCGCTTCAGTGATCGTTTCCCAACCGTATTGTAGAAGCTTACCTGCGTAGCTTGGATCGATACCGTCAGCAACCATCTTCTCATAAGATACAATAGAACCAGCTTGTAGCATGCCACAAAGAATTGTTTGCTCACCCATAAGGTCAGATTTAACTTCAGCAACGAAAGAAGACTCTAGACAACCTGCGCGATGACCACCTGTACCAGCAGCCCAAGCTTTAGCGATATCCCAACCTTCACCCTTAGGGTCATTCTCTGGGTGAACAGCGATTAGTGTTGGTACACCAAAACCACGCTTGTACTCTTCACGTACTTCAGTACCTGGACACTTAGGTGCAACCATTACAACCGTTAGGTCTTTACGGATTTGCATACCTTCTTCAACTACGTTGAAGCCATGTGAGTAACCTAGTGCAGCGCCTTCTTTCATTAGAGGCATTACGGTTTCAACTACGTTAGTGTGTTGTTTGTCTGGAGTTAGGTTGATTACTAGATCCGCTTCAGGAATTAGCTTCTCGTAGCTGTCTACTTCAAAACCGTTCTCTTTTGCGTTTTTGTAAGACTGACGTTGCTCGTCAATCGCAGCCTGACGTAGAGCGTAAGCTACGTTTAGGCCTGAATCACGCATGTTTAGACCTTGGTTAAGGCCTTGAGCACCACAACCAACAATTACGATTTTCTTACCTTCAAGGTATTCAGCTTCTGTCGCAAATTCTTCACGATCCATGAAACGGCAACGACCTAGTTGGTCTAGTTGTTCACGAAGGTTTAATGTATTGAAATAGTTAGCCATTTGAGGCACTCCTTTAAAAATAAGTCCGTAAGGTCGATATCTCTCTATCGAATGACATCATACTAAAACAGACACTCCGTTGCTGAAAGTGATATATTCACAATTAGTTATTGCAATAAATGCAACATGGAAACGATCACAGAACATGAACATAAAATCTCTACAATTATTTATACATTTATGTGATAGCAAGAGTTTCAGCAAAACTGCTGCGGCTATGCATGTCAGCCCTTCAGCACTGAGCCGTCAGGTACAAAAGCTTGAGGAAGAAACAGGACAGGAACTGCTTATCAGGGACAACCGAAGTGTTGACCTCACTCCAGCAGGGAAACACCTATTACCAGTAGCGTTGAGCATTGTTGGAGAGTGGCAGCAATATAATCTTCACCTAAAAGGCGGTGAGCAAGAGCTAAAGGGTGAGATCAGGATATTTTGCTCCGTGACTGCAAGCTATAGCCACCTTCCTGAGCTAATTACCGAGTTCAGAGCTATTCATCCATATATCGAATTCAAGCTTTCTACAGGCGATCCAGCTCAGTCTATCGATAAGATATTAAATGACGAAGCGGATATCGCGATTTCAGCGAAGCCAGACATCCTCCCTTCAAGGTTAGAATTCGAAACCATTAGTGATATACCACTATCTGTCATCATCCCATCTGGTGTCAGTAGCTTTACTCAACAGCTGCAATCTGACAAGCCAAACTGGAATGAAGTCCCTTTTATCATCCCTGAAGCGGGTACAGCTCGTGAGCGTGCTAATGCATGGTTTAAGAAGATGAAGATTAAACCCAACATTTATGCTCAAGTATCAGGTCATGAGGCAATTGTAAGTATGGTAGCGCTAGGGTGTGGGGTTGGTATCGCACCTGATGTGGTGATAAACAACAGTCCTGTAAGAGATAAAGTAAGCCGCTTAAAGATCGAGCCCATCAAGCCATTTGAGTTAGGCGTATGTTGTAAGCGAGCACAGCTAGATAACCCTCTAATTCGAGCGTTCTGGCAAGTCGCAGAAGGTAAGTATTTAGCGGACTAGTTGTCACTGCTTTCAATACTAAGAAGGGAAGAGCACGTTAGTGCTCTTCCCTTTTTTATTTATATATCGCAGATAAGAAAAAAGCCCGCTGATTTCTCAGCGGGCTTTCTAATGGTGGTGGAGGGATAGGGATTTGAACCCTAGAACCGCTATTAACGGTTGCCGGTTTTCAAGACCGGTGCTTTCGACCACTCAGCCATCCCTCCAACAAACTGTCATCAACAGATTCGTGTACTGTTGAGGTTGTTATTTGCTATGCAAATAACAAAATTAAAGCCTGGCGATGTCCTACTCTCACATGGGGAAGCCCCACACTACCATCGGCGCTATTGTGTTTCACTTCTGAGTTCGGCATGGAATCAGGTGGGTCCACAATGCTATGGTCGCCAAGCAAATTTTAAAATTCGGAAAGCTGTTTCTGTTCTCTTCAAACTCATTCAAGCGTTTGTATCTTTGAGTCCATCAAAACCCCTTGGGTGTTGTATGGTTAAGCCTCACGGGCAATTAGTACAGGTTCCCAGAGGTTCGTCCACTCCGGTCCTCTCGTACTAGGAGCAGCCCCCTTCAATTTTCCAACGCCCACGGCAGATAGGGACCGAACTGTCTCACGACGTTCTAAACCCAGCTCGCGTACCACTTTAAATGGCGAACAGCCATACCCTTGGGACCGACTTCAGCCCCAGGATGTGATGAGCCGACATCGAGGTGCCAAACACCGCCGTCGATATGAACTCTTGGGCGGTATCAGCCTGTTATCCCCGGAGTACCTTTTATCCGTTGAGCGATGGCCCTTCCATTCAGAACCACCGGATCACTATGACCTGCTTTCGCACCTGCTCGAATTGTCATTCTCGCAGTCAAGCGGGCTTATGCCATTGCACTAACCWCACGATGTCCAACCGTGWTTAGCCCACCTTCGTGCTCCTCCGTTACTCTTTGGGAGGAGACCGCCCCAGTCAAACTACCCACCAGGCACTGTCCGTAATCCCGATTCAGGGACCAACGTTAGAACATCAAMACTACAAGGGTGGTATTTCAAGGACGACTCCACCACATCTRGCGACGCGGTTTCAAAGTCTCCCACCTATCCTACACATGTAGGKTCAATGTTCAGTGCCAAGCTGTAGTAAAGGTTCACGGGGTCTTTCCGTCTAGCCGCGGGTACACTGCATCTTCACAGCGATTTCAATTTCACTGAGTCTCGGGTGGAGACAGCGTGGCCATCATTACGCCATTCGTGCAGGTCGGAACTTACCCGACAAGGAATTTCGCTACCTTAGGACCGTTATAGTTACGGCCGCCGTTTACCGGGGCTTCGATCAAGAGCTTCGACCGAAGTCTAACCCCATCAAGGGGCGGTATCAGCCTGTTATCCCCGGAGTACCTTTTATCCGTTGAGCGATGGCCCTTCCATTCAGAACCACCGGATCACTATGACCTGCTTTCGCACCTGCTCGAATTGTCATTCTCGCAGTCAAGCGGGCTTATGCCATTGCACTAACCTCACGATGTCCAACCGTGWTTAGCCCACCTTCGTGCTCCTCCGTTACTCTTTGGGAGGAGACCGCCCCAGTCAAACTACCCACCAGGCACTGTCCGTAAYCCCGATTCAGGGACCAACGTTAGAACATCAACACTACAAGGGTGGTATTTCAAGGACGACTCCACCACATCTRGCGACGCGGTTTCAAAGTCTCCCACCTATCCTACACATGTAGGGTCAATGTTCAGTGCCAAGCTGTAGTAAAGGTTCACGGGGTCTTTCCGTCTAGCCGCGGGTACACTGCATCTTCACAGCGATTTCAATTTCACTGAGTCTCGGGTGGAGACAGCGTGGCCATCATTACGCCATTCGTGCAGGTCGGAACTTACCCGACAAGGAATTTCGCTACCTTAGGACCGTTATAGTTACGGCCGCCGTTTACCGGGGCTTCGATCAAGAGCTTCGACCGAAGTCTAACCCCATCATATGTTCAGTGCCAAGCTGTAGTAAAGGTTCACGGGGTCTTTCCGTCTAGCCGCGGGTACACTGCATCTTCACAGCGATTTCAATTTCACTGAGTCTCGGGTGGAGACAGCGTGGCCATCATTACGCCATTCGTGCAGGTCGGAACTTACCCGACAAGGAATTTCGCTACCTTAGGACCGTTATAGTTACGGCCGCCGTTTACCGGGGCTTCGATCAAGAGCTTCGACCGAAGTCTAACCCCATCAATTAACCTTCCGGCACCGGGCAGGCGTCACACCGTATACGTCATCTTACGATTTTGCACAGTGCTGTGTTTTTAATAAACAGTTGCAGCCACCTGGTATCTGCGACTCTCGTCTGCTCCATCCGCAAGGGACTTCACTGATAAGAGCGTACCTTCTCCCGAAGTTACGGTACCATTTTGCCTAGTTCCTTCACCCGAGTTCTCTCAAGCGCCTTGGTATTCTCTACCCGACCACCTGTGTCGGTTTGGGGTACGATTCCTTACAATCTGAAGCTTAGAGGCTTTTCCTGGAAGCATGGCATCAATGACTTCACYACCGTAGTRGCTCGACATCGTATCTCAGCGTTAASAAAGAGCCGGATTTACCTAAMYYTTCCGCCTACGTACTTGAACCTGGACAACCGTCGCCAGGCCCACCTAGCCTTCTCCGTCCCCCCATCGCAATTGTAAGAAGTACGGGAATATTAACCCGTTTCCCATCGACTACGCCTTTCGGCCTCGCCTTAGGGGTCGACTTACCCTGCCCCGATTAACGTTGGACAGGAACCCTTGGTCTTCCGGCGAGGGAGTTTTTCACTCCCTTTATCGTTACTCATGTCAGCATTCGCACTTCTGATACCTCCAGCAGCCCTTACAGACCACCTTCAACGGCTTACAGAACGCTCCCCTACCCCACGCACATAAGTRCGTAGCCGCAGCTTCGGTGTATAGCTTAGCCCCGTTACATCTTCCGCGCAGGCCGACTCGACCAGTGAGCTATTACGCTTTCTTTAAATGATGGCTGCTTCTAAGCCAACATCCTGGCTGTCTGAGCCTTCCCACATCGTTTCCCACTTAGCTATACTTTGGGACCTTAGCTGGCGGTCTGGGTTGTTTCCCTCTCCACGACGGACGTTAGCACCCGCCGTGTGTCTCCCGGATAGTACTTACTGGTATTCGGAGTTTGCAAAGGGTTGGTAAGTCGGGATGACCCCCTAGCCTTAACAGTGCTCTACCCCCAGTAGTATTCGTCCGAGGCGCTACCTAAATAGCTTTCGGGGAGAACCAGCTATCTCCAGGTTTGATTGGCCTTTCACCCCTAGCCACAAGTCATCCGCTAATTTTTCAACATTAGTCGGTTCGGTCCTCCAGTTGATGTTACTCAACCTTCAACCTGCCCATGGCTAGATCACCTGGTTTCGGGTCTAATCCTAGCAACTGTACGCCCAGTTAAGACTCGGTTTCCCTACGGCTCCCCTAAACGGTTAACCTTGCTACTAAAATTAAGTCGCTGACCCATTATACAAAAGGTACGCAGTCACACCACGAAGGTGCTCCTACTGCTTGTACGTACACGGTTTCAGGTTCTATTTCACTCCCCTCACAGGGGTTCTTTTCGCCTTTCCCTCACGGTACTGGTTCACTATCGGTCAGTCAGTAGTATTTAGCCTTGGAGGATGGTCCCCCCATATTCAGACAGGATATCACGTGTCCCGCCCTACTCGTTTTCACTGATGATGAGATCAAAAGGTACGCAGTCACACCACGAAGGTGCTCCTACTGCTTGTACGTACACGGTTTCAGGTTCTATTTCACTCCCCTCACAGGGGTTCTTTTCGCCTTTCCCTCACGGTACTGGTTCACTATCGGTCAGTCAGTAGTATTTAGCCTTGGAGGATGGTCCCCCCATATTCAGACAGGATATCACGTGTCCCGCCCTACTCGTTTT
Source organism: Vibrio sp. Isolate22 (assembly GCF_022398115.1). Taxonomy (NCBI): domain Bacteria; kingdom Pseudomonadati; phylum Pseudomonadota; class Gammaproteobacteria; order Vibrionales; family Vibrionaceae; genus Vibrio; species Vibrio sp. Isolate22. The sequence goes on from NZ_JAKEUW010000007.1 coordinate 139,781, forward strand.
CACTGATGATGAGATGTCGACTACGGGGCTATCACCCTTTATTGCRGCACTTTCCAGAGCCTTCGTCTGTCTCATTAAAAGCTTAAGGGCTAATCCAATTTCGCTCGCCGCTACTTTCGGAATCTCGGTTGATTTCTCTTCCTCGGGGTACTTAGATGTTTCAGTTCCCCCGGTTTGCCTCTTGTTGCTATGTATTCACAACAAGATACTTACTTATGTAAGTGGGTTTCCCCATTCGGAAATCCCAGACTCAAATGACTTTTACTGTCTAATCTGGGCTTATCGCAAGTTAATACGTCCTTCATCGCCTCTGACTGCCAAGGCATCCACCGTGTACGCTTAGTCACTTAACCATACAACCCGAAGAGGTCTTATGTATGGCGTTTGCTTTCACTTTTAAAAAGTGAAGACAAAACAGCAACCAAGGTTTTTGGTTGTAACAAGAAGGGTTAATTCTTATTACGTGTTTGCYGGACTCAATGTGATTCAAACAAGTTCGAATCGAATACAAGACACTTGAATGTGTTTGTGTTGTGTTTACTGTTCTTAATAAATAGGAGCAGATAAACATTGAGAACTTTTAATTTGATTAACTCTTAGAGTTAATCAGTCAGCTTTCCAAATTGTTAAAGAGCAGATTTTCTAACGAAAACCATTTTTAAGAACACTTAGCAAATGCGCTTAAAGATGGTGGGCGATACCGGGCTCGAACCAGTGACCCCCTGCTTGTAAGGCAGGTGCTCTCCCAACTGAGCTAATCGCCCACGAAAAGTTTTAATTCCTTCGTGGAGAAAGAATGGTGGGTCGTGCAGGATTCGAACCTGCGACCAATTGATTAAAAGTCAACTGCTCTACCAACTGAGCTAACGACCCAATGGTATCCCGTAGGGGAGTCGAACCCCTGTTACCGCCGTGAAAGGGCGGTGTCCTAGGCCTCTAGACGAACGGGACACTGCTAATTTATCTCCACTTTAAAAAGTAGAAACAAACTTCGAAGAACTTGGGAGTTCTTCAACTCTTTTTTTTTAAACCGTATCAATCTGTGTGGACACTTATCGTGAATATCTTCGTATAAGGAGGTGATCCAGCCCCAGGTTCCCCTAGGGCTACCTTGTTACGACTTCACCCCAGTCATGAACCACAAAGTGGTGAGCGTCCTCCCCGAAAGGTTAAACTACCCACTTCTTTTGCAGCCCACTCCCATGGTGTGACGGGCGGTGTGTACAAGGCCCGGGAACGTATTCACCGTAGCATTCTGATCTACGATTACTAGCGATTCCGACTTCATGGAGTCGAGTTGCAGACTCCAATCCGGACTACGACGCACTTTTTGGGATTCGCTCACTCTCGCAAGTTTGCMGCCCTCTGTATGCGCCATTGTAGCACGTGTGTAGCCCTACTCGTAAGGGCCATGATGACTTGACGTCGTCCCCACCTTCCTCCGGTTTATCACCGGCAGTCTCCCTGGAGTTCCCGACATTACTCGCTGGCAAACAAGGATAAGGGTTGCGCTCGTTGCGGGACTTAACCCAACATTTCACAACACGAGCTGACGACAGCCATGCAGCACCTGTCTCAGAGCTCCCGAAGGCACACCTGCGTCTCCGCTCTCAAGGCCACAACCTCCAAGTAGACATCGTTTACGGCGTGGACTACCAGGGTATCTAATCCTGTTTGCTCCCCACGCTTTCGCATCTGAGTGTCAGTATCTGTCCAGGGGGCCGCCTTCGCCACTGGTATTCCTTCAGATCTCTACGCATTTCACCGCTACACCTGAAATTCTACCCCCCTCTACAGTACTCTAGTTCACCAGTTTCAAATGCAGTTCCGAGGTTGAGCCCCGGGCTTTCACATCTGACTTAATGAACCACCTGCATGCGCTTTACGCCCAGTAATTCCGATTAACGCTCGCACCCTCCGTATTACCGCGGCTGCTGGCACGGAGTTAGCCGGTGCTTCTTCTGTTGCTAACGTCAAGAGATGCCGCTATTAACGACACCCCCTTCCTCACAACTGAAAGTACTTTACAACCCGAAGGCCTTCTTCATACACGCGGCATGGCTGCATCAGGCTTTCGCCCATTGTGCAATATTCCCCACTGCTGCCTCCCGTAGGAGTCTGGACCGTGTCTCAGTTCCAGTGTGGCTGATCATCCTCTCAGACCAGCTAGGGATCGTCGCCTTGGTGAGCCATTACCTCACCAACTAGCTAATCCCACCTAGGCATATCTTGACGCGAGAGGCCCGAAGGTCCCCCTCTTTGGCCCGTAGGCATTATGCGGTATTAGCCATCGTTTCCAATGGTTATCCCCCACATCAAGGCAATTTCCTAGGCATTACTCACCCGTCCGCCGCTCGACGCCGTTATCGTTCCCCGAAGGTTCAGATAACTCGTTTCCGCTCGACTTGCATGTGTTAGGCCTGCCGCCAGCGTTCAATCTGAGCCATGATCAAACTCTTCAATTTAAGATTTTGTGACTCAAYGAATACTGACTTCAAAACTACTGTGTAATTTTAAAGCTATTATCATTCCAACAGAATGATAATGAATTGACTGTGCCGATAATAAATTATCGATTGGTCAC